>JAUSTR010000013.1 GCA_030812955.1 Bacillus alveayuensis | reverse complement strand
AAATCCGGAACAATCCGCAAAAATTTTGCACATTATTTCCGAATCCGCCTGAAATAATTTGAAAAAGGGATTCTGAAATAATGTGCTAATTTACACTTCGTCTACAAGTGCATCACTCATTTCCTCTAAGCTCTCAAATTCGTGCAACTGGGCTACCAATAAAAGTTTAATATAGGCTTCTGTTGTAAGCTTTTTTGTGTAATAGTCCTGTTTCAATTCTTTGACTTGTTCAGTAAGTTTTTGAATATTTATGGGTGAAACCCATTTACCAAATGATGAAATTAGTGTATTCTTGTCCATATCGGTTTTCCTTTACGATTGGATTTGGACAGGAACCACCTGTACTTCCATTGTAAAGGATTTTTTTGTTTCGAAATCAATAAAAAAATTGAACATTCTTAGTATTTTGAATCATCAGATTTAATTACTGCAATGCTAGTGTGTACTTATATAATCTACAAATTGAGAATGTAAATAAATTTTTTGAGTGATAAGATTACCTCCCTCCACCTTTAAATCGACATTTTTCCCCTACACCAAAAGTCCTTTTTCTTTATCCTAACTAATCCCCGTGAAAAATATTGTCAAATCATGTCGTGAGAACAACAAAAAAAACAGAAGCCCTACAACTTCTGTCGTAAATGAATTATTAACGGCTTAGTGCCCGCAGCATAAATAGTTTCACATCTTTCTTTGGTCTGATGAATTCAATATTTGTACCGATTGCTTAAAAATGTTTGCAGACAAAGTCAATTTTCGCTCTTTCTTCTGGACGTAAAAATTCTTCAATTCCCGTGCCTTTCGTTTCAAGAACGAAGTACAGTTTTCTTCACCATCTTTGTCAATGGCAAGCGCCCATTCAGGATTATTGTATAAATCAAACTCGATTTTTGAACATATTTAAAAGGCTCCTGCTGCTATAAAAAGAACGTCAATTTATTTGCATGTTTGATTCACCTATTGAGAGTTTAAGTTGGATTTATATAGTCAAAAAACTTTCTCTTAATTCTTCAACAATTGCTTTTGAGTCTTATCTTGTAAAAATTGTTCAGATGTTCCAGAGTACAAGCGCATTTTCCTCATCTACTACTTTAGTTCATCATATTTTTTCTTTGAACCAAACGCTTTTTCAATCGGATACTTTTTTTCATTTTTCTCCATTTTATTGATGATTGCTTCTTCTAAATCAATGCCTAATTCATGTGACAACAAAAGTGCGTAAATAACAATATCAGCTAGTTCATCCTTAATATTTTCAAAATTAGCTTGAACTGCTTCTTCGCTTGTTTTCCATTGGAAATTTTCCAGCAATTCCCCCGCTTCTAACGTCAAGGAAATTGCTAAATCTTTTGGATTATGAAACTGCCTCCAATTGCGAGCATCTCGAAATGCGATCATTTTTTGCTGTAAGTGTTTCAATGTGATCCCCTCTGAACTTTTATTATTAAGAATTTAGAACGTGTTGCAAAACTCATAAATATGCATAAATGAACGCAAAAAATCCACCATCTTGGAAATCATACACCTTGACCCAAGATATACTTCCGAGGAATAACCTCTCTTCAAAACAGATGGCTAAATCACATCTTTTCAATAACATCAAAAAATTGTTCCAATGTTTCTAATTCTAACTTTTGAACCAAATCAATAAACTCACTATATAATAAGCTATAAATGCTACTGATGCTTTCAATTTCATATTGTAATGCTTCTTCAATTGCTGCAGATTGTGTTCCGATTAGTAATTGTCTTTGTTTCTCGATCGGGTACCCTTTTTCTTTCATGAACATAAGAATATTTTTGATTTGTTGAATAAATAATGGAGAACTTTCTAACCACCCATTAACTCGCTCTTGCCAGTTATAGTTTTGCGGTTGATGTTCTTCCGGTTGACTTCCCTCAAATAACTGCTTTAATGCGTAGTATAACACTTTTAACTCCTCTTCTGAAAGAGTAACACCTTTTCCCATTTTCGCATGTGAAGCATCCCAATCTCTTATATCATATTTTGGAGGATAACCGTTCCAACTAATAAGGTTTAGTTCTTTACTCCATCCTTTAGATGAGCCAGATAATGTTGCAATTTGTTTTTTGATTTCAAACTGAATCTTTGACAAAAGACTCCCTCCTATTTTGAATAAATGCTTGAATCAAAGCCAACTGCATCATAATCTTCTTTATAAAAATTTCTTATAAATGGTGAAATACTTCTGAAATTTTTACCAGTATACATCAATTGTACTTCTTTTTTCGCTCGAGTAATGGCCACGTAAAGAACTTTCTTTTCGTCATTTAAAATAGTGTCGTAGTCGGCATTGTAGCTGTCACTATTCTTATTATCACCGGCTCTTTTATCTAATTCTTCTATCCTCTTTTTACTTGGATAATGATTCCGGTCAAAATGAATTAAAAATACATAATCAAATTCAAGACCTTTCACGCTAAATGCATCTGTAAAAAAGATTGGCTTTTTTTGCTTATTTAGGTCAAATCTTTTTCCATATTGAGAGGTAGTAACGACATCAAAATTTCGATTTAATTCACCAAAGACAGGACATTGATAGATACCATGTTTATCTGCATCGTGGCGGTGAATGACAGCAATCGTCGAATCCGGATCGTTTTTCTGAATCGTTTTAATTTGCTTTACTAGATGATGATTTAATTCTTTTGAATGCTGAAAATAATAAATAGAAGGTTTTTTTCCTTCTCTAACAAAACGTTGATCATCGAAGCGGTCATTTTCTTCATCAAGAAACTGTAAACTGCTTGCTAGCTTCATTATTTGTTTCGTTGATCGATAGTTTGTTCGCAAATTTCGAGTTTTTCTCCCTTCGATATGCAAGCCTAATTCCCGATAAGAAAATGGGCTTCGTTTATAAATGCGCTGCTTAGGATCGCCGGAAACAACAATGGATTTTTTAACGAGTCCTACTAACGCCTTCAACTGCATTGCCTGCAAATCCTGTACCTCATCTACAAAAATATAGTCATACTTCAATGATTCTGGAATATCTTCATAATGTTTAAGTAACAACAAAGCATAATCTTCTAAATCCAAATGATCATGAAACTGTTTTTTTAATAGTTCATGGTATTTCTCATATAATTTGAAAATAGTCCGTCGTTGTTCTTTTGTTAATCGCGGATTATTCCCTCTCCCCACACGTTCACAATTATAATAAGATTCTTCTGTAATAAAACCATTGGCCTTCATCCATAGAATCTCATCCATTAAAAATGTACCAGCATGTGTTTTATAAAGTTTTTGTTCTGGCGGTAGCTTTTTATATTCTTCACTTTCCATAAAAGAATCGACAAGCGCAATGGTGCGGCGTGTAATAGCATCCTCATAACGCCGCAAATTTTCGAGATTGATTCGTAAAAACTCCGCATTTTTAAAGCCGATTTCCCGTAAAGTTTCCGCTGCCATATTATGAAAAGTTTTCATATGAAGAGTATGTTTTTCTTTGATTTCATGAAATTTATGCGATTGCTCTATTCTTTTTCTAGCATCTTCAATTAAAGTCGTATTAAATGAACAATACAAAATTCGCTTTGGTTCATTTTCCTGCTCCATGACTTTTAATAGTTTATAAAGCAGAGTCAGACTTTTGCCGCTACCAGCCGAACCGTTAATTAACATTTGATCCTCTTCTTGCTGTACAACAGAAATTTGTTCAGGACTTAACGTAATGTTCGGCAATAGACCATGTGCATCAAAATAATTTTGCCATGCTCTTGCCGATTTTTTGGCGAAGTCTAAACGTTTTCTATGGAGATTAGCTGTCATTTGCATCGACGACATACTCACCATCCTTACAAACATGGAGGAATGGACACATACGACAGTGCTGTCCGCTTCTAGCTGCTATTTCCTTTATTCTAACACTTGTCAGAAATCCATTTATATGCTCATCTACTTTAAATGTGTCGTGATCATATTGGTGTTTTGCTTTCCAATTTTTCGTTACAATATATTTACTTCCTAAACGTTGAAGTCGCTTCATCGCTTTTGGATAATAAATATTTTGATACGATTTATAGGTCCTTAAACCTGAACTATACGATGTATCTAACAAATTTTGCTTATGCGCGTTTGTCCATTGCGGAAATAAAGGAAATATCGTTTCTCTAAATAACTTTTCTCCATCGCCTTGTTCAGCAAGAAGTTTTCCAATAATCGAAAATACTTGCTGTTGATGGAAGTCACTTTCATATACAGGATGGTGTTCGGCAAATGAATTTAAAAAGAATTTTCGCTGGCAAAAATCACTGTCCAACCACAACAAATCAGGGATATTTCGCAGTGGTTCTACCGGTATTTCCTCTTGTGTGATGACAGGTTCTTCCCAACTAAACTCTTCTATTTGCTCTTCCAAAGTCACTTCCTCTTGCTTATATAATTCTTCTAATATCGTGAAATAAATACTTGGACCATCGTTTTCTCGCAAATCTCTGATATAACTAAAAGTAATTTGTCCATTGCCATAAGCAAGAAGATGATATATCGAATATAGAGCTGTATTTCTTGCTACATTTCGTGAATAATAGTCGACTAAAAGAGCAGTAATCCTAATATTTTGGTTAGAAGCAATAAACGAGTAACGAATACATTCTTTTAACCAAGTATGGGTTAAGAGACTTGGTAACCCGGGAGATTTCCAAGGGAATGTTTTAAACGATAGCCTCGTTACATGAATGTTTTCTGCACTCAAAGTCTTACCTACTAACTGATCAAAGTTCAAAATCTTATTTTCTTGTTCTTCGCTGGAACCTAAATAAAAAGTAAGCAACTGGTATAACTCTTCTTTTGCAAACTCCCAATGATCAGGAATATGAATCGAAAATAGCTTTTCCATTTTTTCTCGAGCATTTGGCTCCCACTGATCTCTAACAGTTACGTAAAATTTATTTAGCTCTTTTAAATATTCCCGGACATTTTTCTTTTCCCTTTGCGCTAATAAAAGCCGATTCACTTTTCGAGCTAAATCTTTTGTACATTCGATTAACTGCTTCACCGTGATTTGATACCTAGACTGATGCACATATGGAAAACTCCGAAACGGATTACTCAAATAACGCTTTAACCGATGGCGCCCTACCTGTTCTTTTGCCACTTCATCAAATACCTGGCTTACCTCTTGAAGATACACTAATGACTGTAGACGCTCCATTATATCTTGGAAATTTTCAACCCCGTCCATATAATCACGTAAATCAACTAACAATGTCAATGCTTGTGTGCCATTGATGTTCCCATACTGTACCCATCCGGATATCATCATGTTTACATAATCATCATACGTTAAGAAAATACCTGCCTCCGTTTTTTTGCAATTTTGTAGAGAAAGAAAAAACTTCCCATAACGACTTGCATAAAAGTGATTACTTTTCGTACGATCCGTATAAATGTTTAAATCTTCTTCATAAATGGCAAATACTTCGTTTTTATCCTTCACAATTGGATTTTTTTCGAGATACTCTTTAAACTTAGTTGGATGGTCAAAAGACAAAAAACGAATGTTATCTAATTGGTCTTCTTGATTTTGAAAACATTTATCCAAGTATTGGGCAAAATTCGTCCCCCGATTAGGCTGAGAGCTTTCAACACATTCCCAATGGCTATCATCACATCCACTAATCCATTTATAAATTTCACGCCATGTTTTATAAACATCTGGCGCATTCGGATTGAATGGAATATAAAAGACAACATTTAATCCAATTTGTTCAAACAAATAAAACATCATCATCCTTAAAGCATCAATGTAATCAAAATGATGGATACAAACGGTATGAATTTCAGTGTCTATGTTACATTTTTCAGCTATTTTTCCTTTTGTAAGATTTGCTCGCTCTTGCAAATAGCTTACTATGACAGGATCGTTTCTCAATTTTTCCAGCATCGTAATGAGAAATTTTTGTTCCTCATTTAACTGTATATCCGGAATTTGAAATAATCTTAATAGCACCATCTCTATTAAAAAGCGGATAGATAAATAAAAATCGCGTATTCTTTTCTCAAAGTAAGCCATTTTTCCCTGCGGCACATTTTTGTAAATATATTCACGAATCGTAGAGAGCAAATATACCTCAGTATGAGGATGATACCAATCAGAAAACAGTCTCTCTACAAAAGATTTATAACCGAAAACTTGGTTAGAAGATCCATTCAAATTCCGTAAATAATCAGCAAAAGCCGCACTTTGGGTAAGATGTATTTCCCCTTGATTAATCTTAAAACTTTCGTAAAACTTTTTTGTATGCTGGTAATACTTCACTTTAAACAACCAACATCTCCCCACTTTCTAGCAAGTCGCTCCAACACTGAGCCTGGTGTGGATTCATTTGTGAGAAACTGTTCGTATAAACTGCTTTTCTTGCACGCGTTAAGGCTACGTATAATAACCGAGCTTCTTCAGCAATTGTCTCCATCTTTTCTGAACCAACATATTCATGATAGTAATTATTTTCGAACTCAAAATCATTCCAATGAACTCTATATCCCATTTTCCATTGCGAACTATTTGGAACTAAGATTAAATCCGTTTTCCCCTGCTTAATAAAGGCGCTTTGTGTCAATGGCATTAATATATAGTCAAACTCCAATCCCTTTGCTTTGTGAACGGTCATTACTTTAATTCGATGACTGACATTGCTTTCTAGTTTTAGTTCGTTTTCCGTTGTATCTGTGGCCATTTTAATAGATAAAAATTTTTCAAGATCATATAAGGAAGCTTGGAAATCGCCAAATTCTTTTTTTAATAAATAAATGAGACGATCTAAATTCATTTTGTATTCTTTCATTTTTGCAATGGCTTCCTTTTTTTGCATTTCAATATCTCCGTCAGGAAACCGGGTTCTCAACTGACCATAATAGCGAAGTCGAAATACTTCATGTGGTTGTACTATGTCAATAATTTTTTGAAGCACAGCAATCGTTGATGCCGTATTCCACTCATATTCCGGATCGTCTAAGCGATCGAATGTCACTAATAAATCCAGAACGAAAGGCTTTTCTGGTGTATAAGCAGATAAAACTTTAGCAATAGTGAGCTCATTCTCCCCGTAGGAACTTTGGTGAAATAAATAACGATCTTTCGGAACCTTTGGGTGAGTCAGTCTTCGGAGCAACAAATAAAATTCCCTCACTGGCAATGAACGGTAAAAAGCACCTGACAAGGTTGCTTCACAAAAGAATCCTAGATTCTCAATTTTCTCCACCATCTCAAACACTTCACGGTTAGAACGAACTAATACGGCAACATTCTCATTATACAAACGACGAAGCAAATATTTTAACGCTGTATCATCCATATGTAAGGTAACTAATCCTTCTTGGCAGCTTTCCTCTTGTACAGGAATAAGCTTGTCCGTACCGTCAAACTGAAACTTTTCAACGACTTTTGTCCATTTTTGAAATAAGACGTTAAATTGTTTTAATAATGTTGGTGTGGAGCGATAGTTCTTTCGTAGTGAATATTCTTTATATTCTTGATTCGCTGTTTTTAGTTGCTGTTGCAATTGACGAAATGCCGTATAATCTGCTCCGCGGAAACGATAAATACTTTGCTTAATATCCCCGACCGCAAACAACTGACAACGATACTTTTCTACCAACCAACTGACAAACGCTACTTGAGACTCATCGGTATCTTGAAATTCGTCGACAAATAAATAACGGATCGAAAGTCTTAATTGGTCAGAAGGAAGATCCTTCAGCAATACTAGACGGCTTATTAAATCGCTTATTTCTAATGTTTCTTCCACCTTTTTCTGTTCATCAAGTTCTTGAATGGCACGCTTAATCACATAATTTGCAAATTCATGAAATCCATGTATATCTATTCCAAAGTCGAGCCGTTGAATACTTTCAACCGGGATCGATTTATTATGTATCTGTTCAATCATATCCGTAAATGAACGGATGATTTGATAGTGAGGGATTTTCCGAAAACGTTCGTATATCTCCGGACACTCAACAGAAAATTGATCAATATATTTTTCGATGAGCTTCCTCCGTTCATGCTTGTAACTTCTCACCTGCATGGATCGTGAAAATCCTAATGCTTGTCCTTCCGTTACTAGGAATCCTTTCGCAAACGAGTGGATGGTTCCGATAAACATATCGCCTGCTTCTTCCATCCACGCTAAATATTTTTTATCTTTTGTAAGATCGTAATAATTTTTGAGCTGTTGCAATAGCTTTGAGCGCATATGGGTTGCCGCTTCGTTTGTAAACGTTATCATAACAACCGTACGCAAATCGAGACTAGGTTCCATATGCTTTAGAAACATAATTCGATTTATCATCGTCGTGGTTTTTCCCGTACCCGCTCCTGCTTTAACAATACAATGTCCTACGTCATATGTATGTTCAAGTTGGTATTGCTCTTTGTTAAAAGTACTATTTTGCTCAAGATAATCGAATAATGGAGAATCATTTATTTGACCATCTTCCATTATCATAAATGTATTTTCCCATTCCGATGAATAACGGACAACCGAGACATTCAATAATTCTTTCTTATTTGCTTCTCTTAGAACCGGATCCTCAAGCAATTCTTCCGGATCATCAAATGTAAGAAAATAAACCTTTTGTCCATTTTTAATATATTGATAAAGTTCATCTGTTGTTGTTTGTTGAATATCAGGAGAAAATATGAGCACTGAATATTTAGCCTTGTTCATTTATCACACACTCCTATAACTCCGTACAAAAATAATTATAACTCTATTTTATACAAAAATGGTAAATTAGTTCTAGAAGGTTAGTTCTGGTAAAATTACATTTATTGACTTTACAAGTACAGTGATCGTGCTTTTAATGACTTACGCCAATTAGCAAAAGTTTTATAAAAAGCAGAAGCCCTTCCAAAAAAGAAAGGCTTCTGTCTCTTTCATCTCGTTATTGTACCTTTTTAAGACGCTACTTCATTACTAATTACTCATTTGGTCTCCAAAACGATAATCCGCCTCAAGCATCTTATTCGTGTACCATTCAGCAAACTCTTCATCTTCCATAAACTACTGGTACATTTCGAATTGATCAAACATATAATCTTGAAAGACTTTTTCCAAGATACGTCGGAATGTAATTTTAGCATTTTGGCGATCCGAGTATTTTTTTCGTGTTTTGGTATTCTTCGTGTGCTACTACTTGTCGAGGTAGCTCTTCAAGCATAAATTTACTTACTGAATCGTTTTCCGTTATGTTTTTACCGAACTTTTCGTTAAAATCACGTACAATTTCACTTAGGTATTCCATTTTCGGGTCTGTAATAGCACCTACCAACGTTAGCCGAAGATGGATCTAATACAACATCACCTTCTAATTGAATATGCTTCTTCTCATTTTGCTCGAGACGGTTACTGTCAAGGTCCACTGCATTTAATACACCCTCAACCAAATCGTCTTGCGTTAACTTCAGTAATTTTCGGGTGGCGACACCGAACCCAAGAACAATTAGTTAGAGAAGGAAAATGACAGATTGGATGGAATCCTTCAAAAACTAAAAGAGTATCATCCCCATCATCCGCAAGAAAAAGAATTTCCTTAAAGAAAGGCTCTTTTTATCTTTATTTTTCCATCATATTATCGATAGAAGCCCATGTTTCCTTGTCGATAAACCGATCCGCTTCTTCTCGAAACTGTGCTTCCAACTTTTCTTGACGTATCCGTTTTTCTGTCTCTTCTTTGATATTATCTAATATATCTACAATTCCCTTTCCTTCAAAAAAGAGATTAATTCCTTCGAAATGTAACCAATATCCTCTTGGTTTATCGTCGTCGTATTTGAAGCATAGATGTAGTAGTTGTTCTTCGATAAATCCATTTTCTATCGTAAAACGATCTTCAAATTCCAAGTTGATGTATCCTCCTGGAACATGAAATTGAATACCGTTATAAATGGGAACGCATCTTTCCACCTTCAAGTTGAAAGTAAACTATTCTTACAAAATTTACATAAATTATAGCAAAAAAATACTATTCTAATCTATTTTATTTGAAATTCTCAATTGAAAAAACTCATCCCTCCCCCATAGGTTCGGAATGAGTTTTAGTAATCACTTCTTTCACTTTTTAAAAAACAAATATTTCCTTTTTCATCGCTCTCTCTTCAATAATCTCGCAATCTTGAACGACATAAATGTACACTTTCTTCAAAATATCTTCTAAATCTTCAAGGTGTTCTTCGGATGGCATATAGTTTGGATCGTTCGTTAGGATGATATAGCGTTCTTCGCCGTTAAAGCGTTCGCTGTAAAAGTCGACTAATGCTAGGCAATCAAACATTTTTATGTTTATCCGTCCGTTTGCTTTTTCGTATTTTTCTACTACATCTTTATAGTCAATCGTCATGACTCGTTTACTGCGGCCTGTAGGGGCAAGTTGTAAAGAAAGAATTTTCTTTGGTGGTTTCATACTAATATTCTTTTGGCAACGAATAATGTTCAAACGTTCTTCTTTCTTCATATCTAAGTCAATTAAATGAGCGTTCATTTGATTAATAAGAGCACTATTTCGATTGTCTATGTTTTCTTGTTGATATTTTTCTAGCTTCTCTAGTGTGTTGCGATATTGTTCATTAAAAGATTTCTCTAGGAATGCCAGAAGCTTATCTAATTGTTTTTGACGGTTGGCTTGAACTTGATCTCTAATTAAAGATGAGTGCTTTAGAACATTTCCCATGCATTCGTTTGATGCATGATCACTTAATTCAATAACATTTTCGTAAAAATGACCAGCAAATAGCCAGTATGGATCTAATGCAATGATTTCGCCATTTTCGCGTTTAGCTAGATGAATAAAATGGTTCTCAAGCTCTTTTCCCGTTCCATCTACGATACTAATATTGTATACCTCAACCATCAATGGTTCAGGAACATCATAAGTGACTAAATATCTTCCCCAAGAACGCTTTTCATTTTCTTTTTTCATTAAGTCCATGCTTAATTTAAAAATTGGATGGTCACTATTTAATAACGCCACTTCTTCAGATTCATATTCACGTATACCCGTAAAACGGTAACTTTCTCCTTGATAACGAGCTAATTCAGGCAGGCTGTCTCGAATAAATTTTGGTAAACGTTCAATACGTTTTACTTTGCCATCGTTTGTATCATAGACCCGGACTTTTTTCTTTTCTAAAATGTACGTTGCTAAATCTGTATATGCCCGAATTGGAATGCGTTTTACTGTCAAATCATTTTGTTCACGTTTTAAAATTGATAAATTGAGCGGATCTTCAACCATTCTTTCTTCTTGCATGAGCTTCAATAACTTTTGATGCTCTTCCGACAATGTTTTTTCCATATTGGCAATAACATCATCCAGACGTTCCCGGTTTAAAATTGCTTCCTGCATTAAGTCGGCTAAACTATCAAACTTATCTTCTAAAACTTCACCAATAAAATCATAAACTAAATCAGATCCTAAGTCTTCTTTCATATGCTCCATTTTTTCAAGCAGACGAATCATGACACTACCTTCACGAGTATTTTGCGCTACTAAGTTAAATACGAACACTTCGTTCTTTTGCCCGATACGATGAATGCGCCCCATTCGCTGTTCTAATTTATTTGGATTCCAAGGGATATCATAGTTAATCATTTGATTACAAAACTGGAGATTGATCGATTCTCCACCAGCATCAGTTGCGAGCATAATTTGACACTCGTTTCGGAAAAGTTCAACTTGTCTTCTGCGCTCATCCATTGAAAAACTACCAACAATTTTCGCGATTTTTGGTACATGCTCAAGAAGCTTTCTTTCTAAATAATTCAATGTGTCTGTAGACTCCGTAAAAATGAGAATCTTCTCATTTTGCTGAAGCAGTCCATTTGTTCCAAACAACGTTTTCTCTAATTCTTGATACTTTTTCTCTACCGCGTATAACTTAAGATTTTCCGCTTATTTCGATTAACTTCTTTAAAACTATAATTTCCTTTTTTAATTCGATCGTATCAACGGAATCTACAGATTGTTCCAGCTGTTTCTCAATCAGTTCTTGTTGCTCGCTCGCCTATTCTAAATAATTCTCCAACTCAATATGTCCTAATTTTTTAATATACTTTTTCCTTTCTTGCTCTGTTTGCCTGTATAACTGGACTAAACGTTTATATCTTCGTTTAAGGGATAAATGAATCGCTTCCAAAAACGAACTTAGACGACGTTGCAGGAGCATCATCGCAAATGCAGTACTATTACTTCCATTGCTTATCGCTCGGTTAAAATGCTCTCTTACATATTGCGTTACCGCATCATATAAGGCTAGCTCTTCGTCTGTCAAAGTATATTTAATTGTTTTCGTCGTTCGTTTTGGAAATAGCGGTGTTCCGTCAAAGTATTTCATACTTTCTTTCAAACGGCGAATGATGAATGGGTTCGTTTTTTCACGTAAACTTTCATTCCCGCTTATATTCGAGAAAATATCTTCATCGATTAATTTCATTAAATGGCGGAAATTCTCCATATCACCTTTATGTGGAGTAGCAGTCAGCAACAAACAATGCGGTGCCTTACGTAATATCGACTCACCTAATTGATAAAGTTTTGTTCTTGAAGTGCGTTTTTTTATCGTTCCGTGTGTATACGCTGCCATTTTATGCGCTTCGTCAACGATAATTAAATCAAACTCCGCTTCTTGAATTAATAGTTTAATATCTTCCCACGCAGCCCAATACATAGAAGCTAAGCATAAATCGTTGGCGACAAACGGATTTTTTCCGCCGTATTCCTTTAACACATTTCGATTAATAATATGAAAATGTTCGTTAAACTTTTCTAACAATTCTTCTTGCCATTGTCTCACTACTAAAGGAGGAACTAAAATTAGAATACGTTCCACACTATATCTAGCTTTTAATTCTTTGATTAGCATCCCAGACATAATCGTTTTACCAGCACCTGGATCATCAGCAAGTAAAAAACGAATTTGTGGGACTTGAAGCATTCTGCCGTAAACTGCTTCAATTTGGTGCGGTAATGGTAATAATTTTTTGTTCCCTAATGCTCTTGTTCGCGAGTACTTAGCCTCATTGTGTAGCATTAAATATTGTAAATACCGCTGAATATCAATCGCTTGAACACTGGTTTCGCTTTTATTTTCCTTTAAACTTTTTAAATCTGTTAATTTCTCTTTCTCCAGCATAAGCTCATAAAATTGATTTGTTTCTCGCCCGATGGCTTCGATAATATAGAACTCACCGAATAATTCACAACGCTTAATTTCAACACTTTCTGGGAAATGTGTCCCATAAACGATTTCGCCAATGTTAAACATCATACACCCTCCACGGAAAACAATAGGAACCTAATCATGATCACAAAGACAGTTCGACTGTCACCATATCGACTCCTTGTCTATTTATACGAAACTGATGATTATTTCGTAACTCTGTCGCACTTATCTCAAATGAAAACGGAAAGAATAAAGCATGATTATGAAGCAGGTCAATAGGCATGCCTGTAACATTCGTTGCTCGTAAAATCACTTCTGTAATAAATGGATTAAGATCCGTTGATGTTATTGACATTTTTGAGCCTAACTTATATGAACGACTTTTTAACAGATCGACTATTCCCCACGTTTTTATACTTGTTAATACCGCACTTGTTGCTACTTCGACACGTCTACGATCTCCGTACAACTCCTTCATTTTTCTTCCGATTACGGCGCTTGGAACTTCATCTTGCAAACGAAGCAGCCTTCCTAGTTCCTGTACCAAGTCTTTAAAAAATGGATAAGCAAGAATCGTCATTCCCCAATGAACCAATAATCGTTCTTCTTTTGTCAAATGAGGGAACATTTCGAGTGCTTTGTCTCGTAATGCAATAATCTCCTCATCTACTAAATACCAAATTTTCATTAACATCGTGATGGCGTTCTTTCTAGATTTCGCCCCGAGAATATCACTCCGTAAAAAATAATCTAAAACTTCATACATTTCCTTTCTTGATAATTTCCTCGCTTCATTCGCAGTAAAATCTAAATGATGTAACATTATTTTCTGATCAAATCCTACTGGTTTAACCATTTGTTATCCTCCTAAAGATGGAATCACTTTCACCAAAGGAACGATGACTTCCTCCATACTAATACTACCGTGGCTAACAATTCGCTCATTTTTATTGACAAATGCTTGTCCATAGTGAGCTAATAAAGCATGATAGTCTTTCGGTAATCCTACACCAGTCCAAGGAATACCACCTATTTTTTCGGCTGCGTCTTTAAACAAAATGGTATCTGTGTAAACTCGAACCCGTTCTCCTTTTTGTTCTACTAATACACCTTCAGAAATTCTACCAATACCTACACTTTCTGTATTCCCATGGTCAGATGTAATGTAAATGGTGAATTTTTCGCGATGCAAATCAGTTAATAATTGCGCTAAATAGTCTGTTTTTAACCATAATTGCAGTTCCGACATTAAACTTTTTTCACCTTGTACGGCTCCATGGATAAATTGGTCGATTATGTCAATAACAGCGCCATATACTTTAACGTTCGGACGTTTAAAGGCTGCAATTCCTTCCTTTTTATAAGCTTCTTTTCCTAATCCCTTTTGATATGAAACATATTGTTTTAATAGTCCGCTATTTTCCCAAAATGTTTTCCAATAGTTCTCTTCTTTTGCGGTTGTGCCAATACTTTGTGAAAATGCAGATGGAAAATTACCAGCAAAAATGGCTTGACGAGAAACCGATGTTAATGTCGGAACCCAAGAAAACACACCGTTTTCTTCAAAGGAGAAGCCTTTATTGGTTAAATAATACTTGATTTTTTTCCATTGAACATAGCTCATCCCGTCCAATACTAGCAAAGCGATTTTTTCATTTTGTCCCCGCTTCGATGCAAGAAAGTGTACAATATGATGAACCATTTTCGGTTTAGGAACCGGCGGCAGACTTGTTAATGAACGGTAGCCTTCCATCATCCATTTTTCAAACATTTCGTTTACTTTACAGAAAAGAACATTTACTTCGCTCTCATATTCTTGTTTGTTTGTATCTAAAACTGTACACTTGTATTCAGCCATCAGTTCCATTATGTTAATCCAATCTTTATAGCGAGATGCAGAAGTGATTTGCTCCATGATTTTTTCATGAAGATGACGAATTTTTTCCTGCAATGAACCATCCTCATCCACTTCTACACCGTATTTCATCCAAGTTGGAAAAGAATATGATACGTTCGTTTTGATTTTTCTAATATAACCTTCTGCAAATAAATCGTTCATCAGCCTTCTAACATCTGGATTAGAAAATGGATGAGCTAAATACAAAGGAGTTTCTTCTAATACACTTCCCTCTTGTAAATCCAGTAATTGATGAACAAATGTAACCCATTGCTTCTCTATATATTGAAAAAAATAACTAGAAGATGTAAGCAAACGTTTTATAGGTATTCCTTCAAATACGTTTTTGCCTGATAACCTTTCGATTAAAAATTGCTGTACAATCAACGGTAATTGTTTCTTCTCGTAATGAATCGAAAGGAGCAATTTATATAACTCGACTTCACTATCAATTAGTTCATGAACAATTTTATAAACATGTTTAACGATATATTCTAACGTTTCCTTATCAGAAGAAGAGCCTTGATACTGTTTATGAACAGTATGCAAGACATCGAAATCTTCTTTGTCTAATTGTTTAACAATGCCTGGCGAAAACTTTGGAAATAACTCGCTAATCTTTAAGTCAATATGGTATCCATTTTGTAAAAAATCATATGGAAAATAAACGTGATTTTCTTTATTACTAAAGAAAAGCAATTTTAATTGATCTTGCTCGACCTTCTCTCTAAATTGAGACTCATACAGGTGACGAATAAAGATGCTATCGTTAAAATGAATGACTTCATATTCATTCTCTCTTAATCGTTGAAGAATTTTTTCATCATTCAATAAAAAATCCGGATCATTGACTAATAGTAACGAATAAGACTGATTGACTAACTTTTGTATAATTTCATCACGCCAAGTTTTCATAATCTCACCTTAAAAAGATTTCTTCCCTTGCCCATTATGATTACATTATAACAATGTTAAATATTGAAAGCCTGATTTTTTTGGTAAAAATCAGGCTTTCAATCAATTATAAACCTAAACGGATTTGCGCGTTATCGTAGTACATTAACAATTTGTCATCTTCTTGAATAACTTTTTCTGGTAAACGGTCACCCACTTTGACAATCTTTTCATAATCTTTTTCACTCCATGCTTTCTTAAATCCAGCACGAATCGCTTCTGTACGGAATTGTTTGAGCTTTTTCTTGCTCTTTTCTAATTCTTCTAAGTAACCTTCAAATTCACGTAACAATGCTTTTTCACGAAGCTTCTCTAAATCAGCTTGTTTGTTTGGATCCGGTACGTACCAACGGTTCATCGCTTTTTCTTTTAGTTGTGGATCATCGCTTTCTAAACCGCGTAAATCTTTATAGTTTCGGCGGAGATAGCTTGCAATTTGGTCTGGTACAGGACCGTCACCTTCATATTTCAAGAAGTTTTGATGCAATAAGTCATCCAACTCAGGCAACTTCTCATGTTTCGCAATATGCTGAATTTCTTTCATAAAGTTTGGATGAATATCTTGCCTCGTCTGCGGCTTCTTTAATAACTGCTGACGCAACCATTCGATGGCACTGTTCTCATCAGACACAAACAAATTCATTTGCACGAATTCTTTGACCAACAATCGTTTTTTATCATACTCCGCTACTTGACTTTCTAAAAACACCATTCCATCACGCATCGGGAATCGCTGTGCCACTTTTTCCTGGAAATCTGCCGATGAAATCGGAACAGGCAAACCGTTTTGAACATGATATGCAACCATGCGGTCGAACAAGATACGTGGTGTACGCTCTGTAATAATTTGCGCCTCACCTTTATGTCCAACAAACACCGGTAACTGTTCAAGATGCTGACGGACAAACGTCCATGCGGATTCTTCAGTATTTTGTTCTCGCCGCATCTTCTCAATATTTTCTTGTTTAGGTTTGTAAGCAGAAATAACTAAGTCTTGTTTAACCGCAGTAGTTGTGGTAATGGCATTAAAAGTTCCTTGTTTTTTATCCAGTGAAGATACATCTGCAATAATAAATCCGGCTCTTTCTAACGCTTCTCTAATCGAATTCCAAACACTTGCCTGAGAATTACTAAATTCTACTGTTATCCACCTTCCAGGTTTAAGCACCCTATAACACTCTTTAAAAGAGTCTAACATTAATAGTCGATAATTATCTATAATTTTTTCTTGACTTTTGTTTACTATTGCCTCTGGAGCTTCATCAGTGAAAACTCTTAACCAAGATTCCCATAAATAATTCAACTCAGAATACATAAGGTTCGATCCAAAAGGTGGGTCAATGAAAATATAATCAATAGAATCGTTCTTGAGTAGACTTATATTTGTAATACTCTGATTTGTAATACAATATCTAGTAGGTTTTTCAAAAAGTGTCTTTGCAGTAGATTCAATTTTACTCTTTAATGCATCAATCATTGAACGCTCTCCATTGATGCTCGGAATATAATAGGTTCCATTAACAAAACCAAAGGAATATATTCCTCCTTTGCTTAACAAACGCGGAATGTTAACTTTTACCATCCTGTTAGAATAGGTCATACTGCTTCTTAAAATATTGAGGAAGAGATTTTTGTATTTTGAATTTTTAACTTTAGCTAGAAACAAAGAAATCACAGCTAAATTTCTTTTTGAATAAAATTGATGAACGTATTCTAAACCGATTCTTCTTGGTTCAACTGTTTTATCTCCATTTTTTAATCCGTTTGTTGGATACCATGTACTTATTTTCATCTCTTTTATACGCATAAAAAGCTCAAAATCAAATTCATCTGGTTTTTTATCAAATCTTTGTTTTCCATAAGTGTAGTTTATTAGGACTGGTACTTGTTTAGGTTCCCTTATTACTTTTCCTAGTTTAGGATCATAGTAACTTTCATAAACTCTTTCTAACTCCCGTTTATTTACTTTCACACCACAATGTCTACAATACATTTCATCTTTTAACTTTTTTTCTTGTTCATCCACAGAGATATCCCAGTATATTAATTCTTTGGTACAGTTATTACAGATAAATAAATCGCTCCAAACCGTATAGTTAACTCTTCCTATCTTTGAATCGTTCTGTTCGACTTTTGTTTCAAACATCCATCCACATTCCTGTTCTATTTCTTCTATAATCATATTAGCTTCATCTAAAAATGCTCTTTTATCCTCTAAGTTAGATAGATAGCTATTTGAAATTAGTGTAGCAGTTGGAGATAAATCATTCAGAATACAATTTCTGACTCCCAGTTTAGAAATAATATTAGAATCCTCATCAAATATGTTTAATTCTTGATCTACTGTATACCCAAGTTTTTGTATTTCCTTTGGATCATTACACAAATTTGCTGCAACTCCAGTCATCCCTGTACCACCAAAACCATCGAAAACTATATCACCTGGTTTAGTGTAATGTAAAATATACCTCATTATCGCTCTATGGGGTACTTTAGTATGATAACTATGTGCATTATAAATTGGATCATTCTTACCCTCACTCACATCCGCCGCGAACGGTTCGCGATGATACTCCTCATTCTCATCTCTACCATACTTCTCTTTTTTCTCGCGTTCCCATTCTTCAATAAAATCATTAATCCACGGATTCGGGCATGCTGTGTAGTATGGGGGATCAGACAAAGCGATAATGTCTTCATCATCCCCGATTGGGAATCCTTCGATTTTCTTTAGTTCTGGTAGTTTTTTGCGTAATTCGTTTCGGAAATATTCTCTTCGTTCCTCATCATTTTTGAATGTCATGCCTAAGCAGACAACCGTCCCGTTGTCTGCTTGGTCATCATCTAGTAAAGACAATTGTTTTTCGTCCAATGTTGTTTCCTCCCTTTACTTCTTTACCATGATGCGCACACGATGTGGTTGGTTGTTGCCCACAATTCCCCTCATCAACATTTCAAAGTTTCTTCTCACTTCGTCGACTGTTAATGGGTTACCATCGCCCATCATTTTCACAAGTTGGTCAATATGAATTTCTTCTTTATGAATTCCCTTTAGTAAGTCATTAATAATTTCAAGAAGGCGAATATCAATCGGTAAGTCAAACTGTTTCTTTTGAATAAAATCATTTACGAGCTGTTGTTGATCAGCACTTAATAACGAGATTCCTTCTTGAACAATTGGATCGTTAAAGTTGGTTAATAACGTTTCTGTCCACGTATTTAACAAATCATCTAACCGTTCTTCTAATTGCTCTAATGAAATTCGTTGTACCATAACTTCGTCACGCGGATTGAACTTACAATGTGGGCAAATTGGATCATGTTGCAATTGCTCACGTGTCAATTGATAACAAGATTTTAATGATTGAATGTTTTTAATCCACACATCTAGTGCTTGACGAGGTAATAAATCAATTCTTGATACCAACTCTTTTAATGCAAGGTAACGTTTGTCATTCAATAATGCTTTTTTCTTGTTTTCTTCAGTCGCATTTAAACGCGCTTGATGATGTAACTGTAAATAATGTTGCATATATTCTTCTTTTAATTTCTCTAATTCATGAATCTCACTTGAACAATCGCTATTTTCTTTTAATGCAATCGCTAAGTTGTCTAACGCTACGTCAACGCTTTCGAGCCACTCTCGATTTGTAGACATAACTAATTTCGCTTTCGATAAGTAATCGGCTACTTTGGTGTATTCGTGAATTTTTTGTTGTAATTGTTCAAGCTTAGTAACAATCTTTAAGTTTTCGTTTTGTTGTTCAATATCGGACACGCTATATTTTAAGTTTGTCATTTTTGCTCGCGTGTTATAAACTTGAAGGCCTTCTAAGAACGTTTTTAAGCTTTCAAGTTGCGCGATGTATTCTGCACGTTCGTCACTTGAAAATAAAGGACCATCCCAAATATGGAATTTATTACGGACATCATTAATCATTTTCACCGTTTTCTCAACTGCTTGGCGCGATTGGTTAATGATTTGCTTAATGGCGAATTCTAGCCAACTTTCATCAGTCACATTTCCTTTACCGATATCAAACATATCAATTAATGCGTAAATTGCTGGAATTGGCAACCCGCTTGGTTTTTTAATATGACTAAAATTCGTTAGCTTGCTTAAAGGAAGTTTGATAAACTCACCGAAGTTCATCGCTTCGTATGTTTTATTATCTACTGTTACGACAATTTCACCTTGTTGAATAAGGGCACCTAACACAACAACTAATAACTCCGGCTCCATGCAAAATTCTTTTGTCAATCTGACATCTTCTGTACCTTGAACCGTGTAGATGGTCTCAATTAACTCGTTTTGATTAAGTACCTGTCCATGTCCTTTTTCTTCTAGTTTTTCAATAACCCAGCGTGCATATCCAGAACCGCGAACGTTTAATTCGCCTTTTTGAGCTAATAACACTAGTCCGTTTAGAATTGCTTCCCCTTGGCTCGTTTTTCTTCCATTAATGTAAGAAAGAGCATCACTGATATAAGTTGCCATATTGTCTTTTGTTAAGTATCCTCTTTCTAATTTTCGGAAAGAAGGATAATCTTTATATTTTTCTTCAAACCATTGACTGAGCAACCCTTCAGCCACTGTGTTAATGATTTCAATTAATGTGGCATTTCCAGGAAGAAACATACCGAATTCTAATACGGAACCTTTTTTACCACGATATTGAATTTCAAAGGCTTCTACAAAGTTTTCTTTTAACCAAGTAACAAGACTTCTTAAAGAGCTTGCTGCTTTATCGTTATATAAACGTTTTGTAGTAGCAGCAGCATCGTTGCTCATTTCACGCGCTCCACCATATAAACGCAATAAACGGACAAATCGATCATCCTTTTTAGTCATACGGAAGAACACTTCATCGGCTTTTTCTTCGTCTTTAAATTTTGGAGGTTCGAATGGCTGTAACATATAAATATAGAAATCTCGCTCAGGTTGAGCCGTTGAACGTTCATTTGGCGCACCAAAGAATAAATATCCTTGACGTTTGACACGGCGATCTTCCCAAGGAATTTCATGCAGCCAAATTTTATAGCCGGTTACGTATGTGTTATCTGCTACTTCCGTTGCTTGTTTTAGTACTTCAAAATAGTAGCGGTCTAACTGATTGTCCGTTAACTCTTCTCCACGTTTTTCAATTAACTCGTCTACCGCAATATCTTTTTTAACATCCAAGTAATACTGCCCATTCTCTTGGTTCGTAGAAATATATTGGAAGCTAACCGCTGTCATGATTTCTTTAAGTACTGCTTCAATCGTTGTTTTTAAGAAATCCGCTGCGTCATCATCCATGTCTAGCAACATTCCAATATTTAAGAACAATTTGTCTCTCAGTTCTTCAGATGTTAAACCGACTGGTGTATTAATATCATCTGTCGCTAAACGGTAAACGGCAAGTGCATTGACAATTCGTAATGCCGCTGGTTTATAAGCAGGACGTTTTAAGCCATTTTGCACACGGTCTTTCAACGTCTGTACTTTGCTCATCACTTCTTTTACATTCGGATTACTTCTTAGTGAAGAGTCTTCTTCAATATATTGCCAATAACGGTCAAATGAAATAATCCCTGTTTCATTTTCAGGAACTTCTTCGGTCAATAGCTTTCGGATTTCTCTACTGATTGTTTGTAAAACAACCCGTTTTTCCGCGATATTTACCTTTTCAAATGTTTCCAAGTAGGCAGGATGGATCGGGAAAAGGTTGACATTCGTTTCAATATCTTCTCCAAGACGATGGTATAATGATGTAAATTTGCTTAAATGCTCGCGAATTAACGCTTTTTGTTTTTCATCCTTTTTCAATAGACGTTCCGACACAACGTAAGCAATATCTTCGCGGATAATTCTTACTTCTTGGAAACGTTCTTTTACCCGACGTAATGAGTCGGCAACGAATTGGAATTTTGGGTTGTCAAATAACATTTCTTGGATTCCAGCGATGAAGCGTAAACGAGTTTTACTACAGACTTCCCCAAATTCGCGTAAAAATCCTAAGTCTAAAGTGAGTTCCTGCTCTTTGCGGCTGCGCAAATAGTCTAATAATTCGTCTACAACAAGCATGAGCCCTTGATCAGGATATTGTTCGTGGAATAATTCCATCATTTCATAAAGCATGTCTTTATTATTTGTTACTTCATCAGCTCTTGGAAAAGTATAATCAATTCCTAGATTCGCTAGACCTTGTTGTAGTGCTTGGCAAATAATGTCACGTAAAGACATCGCAACAGCGCCTATTTCTGTACGAATCACTTTAAACTTTCCTTCAATTTCTTTTGCTTTTTTTGCAACACGTTCATTTTTAATATGCTCACTTGCCCCTGGCTGCTCAGCAATCGTCGAAATGACACTCATTAAGTGCGATTTACCTGTACCGTAGTTACCAACAATCAATAATCCCTTATTATCAACGATACGATCAAACTGAAGTTGCTCGATGATAATATCATCTAGTTGCTCGGCCATACGGTCGGAAATAACATAAGTATCAAGTAAGTGAAACGCGCGTTCTTTATCATCCGCATCGCGTAATTGCACAACGGATTCAATTGATTCAAATTGAATTAAATCGCTGTAACGTAACATACCGATTTCCCCCTTTATACTGTTATTACTTTCCCTTCAAGTTCACTGCACTTAAAATACTCTGGATGTTCGGGAGTCGCGTAAATTAAATCTTTCTCATCATATTCACCCGGCCAAGATACAATGAGTTTAAAACGTTTACTTAAATGCTCAAGTAATCTCACAGGATGTTGCTGTAGTTGTTTATCAAATAAGATTTCTATATTTCCTAACCACAGTGCGGGAGCATGATAACCGTTAAAAATTTTATTAAGTATTTCTCCAACTTGTAAAGGATAATTAGATTTGGGAATGTTCTGCAATTTTTCGCTTAATCGCAAATTGAGATTTATGTAAGGAATACTTAATGTGCTTGCAAACTGTTTATCTTCATCTTTTTTAAATCCCACAATAAAGAGAATCTTATGCCAGCGAGACTCTAATGAATCAATTTCAGAAGCGATCTTATGAAGGTCCATGGTATGTACACCTTCCATTATATAAAATTTCATAAATACTAATAGACAAATTTTATTGACATTTGAACATGTTACTATTTTACTAAAACAAAGTCAAAAACATTGCAGAATTTTGTCGATAAATTTCTTTTGAAGTAAAACATTTGTCTCCTAAATCTACTTATTACTTTTTTTGCAAACAGCTATTTTTTATCGAAAATAGAAAGACATATTCACAAACATTTTTATCTTTTGAATTTGAATGTGTTGCAAAACTCATAATGGATGCATAAATGCACATAAAAAATCCACCACCTTGAAAATCATATACAATTACCACAAAAAACTTCCAAGGAATTCTGTGTTCGAACATGTGTTAACTGGCGAAATAGTTCCTCTTTTTAGAGACATTATTTCGATACATCGACCAACTTTCTTTTCTTCAAACAACCTTATATGACCGGGCGACCACCTGTATCCAGAAAATCGTTTATCAAATGTTTCTTTTTGAAAACATACTTTTCTATTGATTCCTTGCGACAGTTGGTGAACATTCCCCGTCGATTTTGGCTATTTTCGTCGTATTTGCTAACTGCCCTGTCCACTTTTTCACGGACCAGTAAATGGTTCTTTTCTGGCTTTCATCATCAACTCTTAAACGATTTATGTGTTCGTTCTCCGAAAGCAGTCATGATCGACAGTACTGTCCTACGAAGCAGTCTCTATGATTCACAAGTAAAGTGGGGCATATCGACCCGGTACCGATGGTTTAAAGGATATAAACGGCATCTTTGTACCACCACGGAAGGAGTGATTTTATCGCATGTCTTGACTACTGCCAACCGAAATAACGCAACAGTGGCACCAAAATTACTTTCGTTTTTGCAAGAATGAAACATCAAGTTTGCGCTTGGTGATGCCGCGTATGAAAATGAAAAGATCCGGAAAATGGCGGAACAAATCGGAATTTTTTTCGTCTCTCCCATTAATCGTCGAAATAATGAGGAAGGAAAAGATGCTTATGGTCGAGCCATTTCTCTCTTTTTGAAAACCAGATTTGGAAAGTAGCTATTCAGGTTTCGAAGCTCCATCGAACGGGTGTTTAACTGAAAAGTGATGGCCTAGAACAACCACGATGGTATGAATTTAATCGTTATTTACTACATGTGAAACTCTGTATACTTATGCATAACTTTGAGTTTTTACTTTAGTTTTCCAACACCATCTAGATAACGTGCTCCCATAACAAAATTAAAAAGGAGGGCTTTCCCTCCTTCAAATGAAATATTATTCTATTCCTAGTGGATACGCTTTGATAGAATGAAATTGGAAACTTACCAAATAACTCCGGTGAATCTTTTATATTATACAAGAACAACTTCTCTTTTTATTACACGATTTTGAAGGACTAGATTGACCGGATCTCCAACTTGAAAGTGGGAAGTATGTTGAATCAATTCATGTACCGTCCATTCTTCTTCACCTACTTGTACAATGTAATATATTTCTTTTCCTTGATATTGAACAAATTTTACCACACCATGTGCAGAGCCCTCTTTTGCTTTAGACAGTGTCCATTGATCCGGACGGACAGGATATATGCCTTTCTTTTTGAATTCAATAGATACTCCTATATCCGGCCACTTTTCATAAGGAAATGGTTTCGGGATAAACACTCCTTCTTCCCATTTACCTCGAATTAAATTGCATTTACCTACAAACGTTGCAACAAACTCTGTCTCCGGCCTTGTAAAAATGGCTTTCGGCCGGTCAATTTGTTCAATTTTTCCACGATTCATCACGACAATTCGGTCTGCCATCGCAAATGCTTCACTTTGATCATGGGTGACATATACAATTAAAGCATTTGTGTGACGGTGAATATGTTGAATTTCCTTTCTCATTTCCATTCGAAGTTCAGCATCTAAAGCACTGAGAGGTTCATCCATTAATAAAAGCCCTGGTTCTGGCGCAATTGCACGGGCTAAAGACACCCGCTGTTTTTGTCCTCCGGAAAGTTCATAAGGATATCGATGGGCCAGCGACTCTAACCCAACCATTCGCAAAACATTTTTCACTCTCTCCTCCCTCTGCTTCTTATCAACTTTCGGGGCAAACAAATGATGCATTAAAGGAAATTGAACATGCTCATATACAGTCATATGAGGCCATAAGGCAAACGATTGGAAGACCATTCCTATGTTCCTTTTTTCCGGGGGAAGGACAGCTTTCGCTGACGCAACAACGGTATCATTAATGGTAATCGTTCCGCTTGTCGGTTTCATAAAACCGGCCAGTAATTTTAATAATGTAGTTTTTCCACAACCAGAAGGTCCCAAGATCGCGATAAATTCTCCTTCCTTGATCGTTAAATCAATGGAATGCAAAGCGGTGAAGTCCCCATATGATTTTGAAATCCCGTCAAGCCGGATCATTTTGTTTCAACACCTTTCGTCTCCAAACTTTTTCAAGGATGATAAACAAGAAACTGCCACACAAAATTCCTAAAACAATTAAACTTGAAAATGCTGTGGAATAAGTGGTATAACCAGCCTGTTCATAGTTAAAAATAACAACCCCCACCGTTTCAGCTCCTGTAGACCAAAGAAGACTGGAAACCGTTAGTTCGGTTAAAGATGTTAAAAAGACCAACAAGGCGCCGCCAATGACACCCGGAAGAAGAAGCGGCATGAGAATTCGCCGCCATTTGATCCAAGGTTTAGCCCCTGATGTACGAGCAGCTTCTTCAATCGAAGGATCTACCTGTGTCAGCGCCGTGTAACTTCCCCGAACCTGTAAAACGATAAATCTCGTAATGTAGGCAATGATTAAAATCCAAATCGAGCCGTAGATGCCTGGGTTCCAGCCTGGCAACGGCTGCATCCATGAAAAGATCACACAGAGAGCGAAGACAGTCCCCGGCAGCGCGTAAGGTATCGTTACAAGTAGCTCTACTACTTTTGTCCATCTATTTGGTGTTTTATAGCGAAGATAAGCAATGGCCGTTCCAACAATCAATGAGACGATTGTCGTTAACATCGCAAGCTTGATGCTGTTAGTGATCGCTGACATCGTTTTCGGATCAGAAAATAGAATGTATTGATAGTTTTTTAGTGATAAATTTTCTAATTGAAAAGGAAGCCCGTAAGCTTTTATTAACGATGTCGTTCCCATTGAAACGAAAGGAACGAAACTCGTGAACAATAAAAATGTCCAAATGGCAAATTCGAGCAACCGCTTTCTCATCGATGATAAATGAATGCGGGGTTCTTTATCCCGTTTGACCGTTTCCATTACACGGCTTCGCCTTAAAAGCAGCCATTGAATAGACATTCCGATTAAAGCCATTGTTCCTAACAAAATGGATAGAACGGCTGCTCTTGCAAAGGCAGTAGGTCCAAATCCGACGACTTCTTCATAAATATAGGTACTTAGCACACGAATGTTTGCCGGGATACCCAAAAAGGCGGGGATCCCAAAGTTATCAAGATTTGATAAAAAAGCGAGCAGCCCGCCGCTGCAAATCCCTGGCAATGCAAGCGGAAGGATGACTTTACGAATAATGATCCCTCTTTTGGCACCGCATGTTTGTGCCGCTTGCTCAAGTTCCAGAGGAATTTTTCTAAACACATCCACCGTCAGTAAATACACAAGTGGATAATGAGACAAGCCTAAAATAAAAATGATGCCACCCATACTATATAAGTTTGGCAACTTCCAATCTCCCGGAAGCATATGAAGAAAAGCTGCAATTGGTCCATTTCCGCTAAAAAACTGAACCCATGCAAGTGTCGTAATGTATGAAGGAATAATAAACGGCAGAAAGATAAACAGCTGCATCCACTTTTTCCCGCTAATGTTCAAATAAGCAATACACCATGCCATCGCAATCCCTAAAATGAGGGAAACCAAAGTAGAACCAAGTACGATATGAAGCGTATTTTTCACAGTGATCCATGTTTGTTCTTCTTTCAGCACCTCTGAGTAATGGGAAAGGGTGATGGTGCCCTCTTCTGTTAAACTTAATAAGATAAGGCGGAAAACGGGAACTACAAAAAATAAAATGGTTAGCAAAAATCCGAAAACCATCCATATGTTTTTCATTGGGAAGGAACGGGAAAACGAGGACGTGCTCCTCGTCATCCCTTCTGTTTGCTCTTTACCGGGAAACATCGTCCTCTCTCCTTTTATCATTGTTGGCCAAATATTTCACCAAATTTTGCTTTATCTTCTTCACGTGCTTGATAAAGTTCAGATATGTCTGCATTCAGCACGTTCATCTCATCAATCGTTTTTAATCCCTCGGGAGCATTAACGCCTTTCCGAATCGGGGTATATCCAAGCTCAGCTGCCAATTTTTGGCCTTCTTCGGATA
The DNA here is from genome assembly GCA_030812955.1 of Bacillus alveayuensis. GTDB lineage: Bacteria > Bacillota > Bacilli > Bacillales > Aeribacillaceae > Bacillus_CB > Bacillus_CB alveayuensis. The sequence continues at coordinate 30,174 of JAUSTR010000013.1, read as the reverse complement.
AAACAAAATCTACGAAAGCTTTAGCTGCTTCTTCATTTTTTGTATCCTTCATAATACCGATCGGTTCAGTGATGACAGGAACGCCTTCTTTAGGATAGATGAATTCAACAGGAGAACCATCTTTTTTGGCGCGTGCAACGAGATAATCAACAACGATTCCGTATAATTTTTCCCCTGAAGCAACCGACTTTAACACACCGCCATTCCCTTTAGTGACCGCCATTCCAGTTTCTTTTAAACGTTTGTAGAAATCCCATCCTAAATTGTTTTGTCTTGTAATCACTCCAAGATTGTATGCAGCTGCTCCTGAATAAAACGGGCTTGGCATGATCGCTTTTCCTTTTGCATCGCTTCCCGTCAATACATTCCAGCTATCAGGTATGCTTTTCACCTCATTCGTGTTCACGACAAGAACAGTTGCCATCACTTTTGTACCTGTATACATGCCATCGCTGTCAACAAATTGATCCGGAATTTGTTCCGCTTCTTTTGATTTGTAAGAGAGTAAGAGATCGTCATTTTTTAAGCTTTCAAACGTTACAGCGTCTGCAACAAGCAGAACATCTGCTTGAATGTTTCCAGCTTCTTTTTCAGCTTGTAATTTGGCAATCACTTCTTCCGTTCCAGACCGGAAAGTATTGACTTTTACAGCAGGATATTTTTCATTAAAAGCTGTCACTAATCTTTGAGCATCCTCATCAGGCTGTGAAGTATAGAAATTCAGTTCCCCTGAAATTTCCTTCGTTTGTTCTGACGGTTTTTCTGCATTATTGCTTGATGAGGTATTATTTTTGCTCCCGCAGGCAGTTAATACAAAAAATAATGTGAAAATAGTGAAAGCGGCCAGCCATTTACGCATTGGAATGTTCCTCCTTGCCCTCTTTTAAGAAATTTAAAGAGTATTTCCGAAACCACCGTTCAATCTGTTCCATTTTCCGTTTGTGATGAACAGGAAACTCCACAGGCGAAACGGTGATATAACCTTCCTTCAGCTTTAAATAATCACTGTTTTCTTTTAGGTGAACTAATTGGTTTAATTCATCCTTTAACCAAAAATACACTTGACCATGCGGATCATTAAGCCCTACATATCGATAACGGGAAACTGTCAAATCCAAAGGAACTATCTCTACACCTTTGCAAAGATAAACAGGAATATTCGGTAAATTAACATTTAAAAAAACACCTTTAGGAATTCGGTTTTGCAAAATGATTTCAACCACTCCATACAAAAGCTGTTTTATTTTTAAATAATTTACCTTTGTTTCACTAAATTCGTTCAATGATACTGATACGGCTAGAACGTTGTAAAGAGAAGCTTCAACCGCACCTGCCAATGTACCAGAATAATATAAATCCCTTCCCAAATTCGGACCGAGATTAATGCCTGAAAATAAAATATCAGGCGGAGTCTTTAATAGCACTTCCATCCCAAGTTTGACACAATCGGCCGGCGTACCGTTTACGGCCCATGCCCCTTTCGTTCCGGGGAATATTTCCACTGGTTTCACTTTTAATGGTGTCCGCAAGGTAATCGAATGACCGACAGCGCTTCGTTCTTGATCAGGACAAACAACATAAACATCACCAAAATGTTGAAGAACTTCTACAAGTGCTCCGACTCCTGGCGCAAAAATTCCGTCATCGTTTGTAACTAAAATTCTCAACGGACGACCTCCTTCAATCGATTCCTGTTCCGTTTTGTATACAGTAAATTTTTCTTTAACACCGTCAAATCTTTCGAATTATCAAATCCTTCAATAATCACTGGAATATTCTCGATATTTAAGAATTTGTTTAAGGTTTCTTCTCCGATGTCACCGTCGCCTAGCGGGAGATGAAGAATTTCTTTTGTTGCATCACTAATATGAATTTTGTTCACTTCCGGCATCTCATTCCAAATTGAAAAAATGTCTACATGTAATGGAATGTGGGCGACGTCAAATGTCGTTTGAATTTGCGGGAAAAATGGTGCAATCATTTTTTTTACGGCGGATGGTTTAATAATAAACTCTTTCGCCTTCCATTCCATCATTTCCAGCGATAACGTTATTCCTTCTTGCTTAGCTTTTCGATCAATTTCTTCCATTGATTCGAACAAAAGCTCTTCATGGACAGAAACGTCCAAATCCGTAAGAGTCAGCTTTCCTGGATGAAATGTAATATTATCTGCTCCAATTTGTGAAGCCAGCTCAATGGAGCGGATAATTTCATGAACGGACTGCTTGCGAATGCCCGCGTTTAGAGAACTTAAGTTTAAATCCCAGCTCGCTGCATGCATCGTCAGCTGCATGTTTGTTTCCTCTTTGACCTGCCGGATTCGTTTAGGCACGCTTTCATATTTCCACACATGTTCTGCCCAAACCTCAACACCTACAAACTCTAACTCTTTTGCCAGCCTAATCACTTCTTCAACAGGATAGGCCCATGCAAGCGTAGAAGCAATGCGTATATTCATAAAGCTGATTTCCTCCTTTCCCATTCCTTTAATGAAATCGGGGGATCCATTTTTACACTGCCAATTGGATAAGGATTGCGTGAGTTAGGTCCATGAAAATCACTTCCTCCTGAAATCAATAATTGATAATGACAGGCGATTTCAAGCCATTTTTTTGTTTCCGATTCGGAGTGCTTGGAATGAAAAACTTCGATCCCGTCTAAACCATTTGCAACAAGCGGCTTAATCGCAATCGGAAAGGAATAGATTCCAGGATGTGCCAAAAACGCAAGACCTCCTGCTTCATGGATCAATCGAATCGCATCTGTGACTGAAAAAGACTTTCTCTCTACAAAACCTGGTTTTCCTTTTTGAAGCAAGCATTCATATGCTTCTCGCCAATGTTGGAAATACCCCGAAGCTACTAATTCCTCAGCAATATGCGTTCGAACAAGCACTCCTTTTCCAGCCCGCTCTAAACAGTTGTCAAAGGAAATGGAGTATCCTTTTTTCCGCAGCTTTTGAATAATTTTTCGCCCCCATTCTTCACGTTCTTGTTTCCGCCAAGCGACATGGGAAAGAATACTAGGATGATCCGCTTGAAAAAGATATCCTAATATATGGATTTCTCCCCACTCTCCATCAGTATTTAACTCAATTCCGGGAAGGACAGTAATCCCTTTTTTCTCGGCATACGTTTTCGCCAAAAAATACCCTTCGATTGCGTCATGATCAGTAATAGCTATAGTGTCAATTCCTTTATTATCCGCCTCCTCTACAATTTCTTCCGGTGTCCAATGACCATCTGAATAAATCGAATGGATATGTAAGTCCACTTCCTTCCCCCCTTTTCTATCTTCAAGGATAGAAAAGTTTTGTTAAGGAACACTCAAAGACAGCTTGAACTTTTGTAAATGTTCTGTAAATTAAAAAAATAAAAAATAAGGGATAAAAAACGCTTTCACAGCGTGATGACGCATCACTCCACACATAGACTGTAAATTGTTTGTAAATTTTTTACGATTTATTCATATTTTTTGGTAAATGCTCTCTTTCTGTTTAGATATCACATGTGTTGTAATCTTATTAAAACCGTTGTGGAATAAAAGAACGTTAGTATTTTCGAAGTCTACTAGCAGTTTTCCTCGCAGGTGAGAAAATTCAGTTCACTCTTCCAAAAGAGATGGATGACAGAGATTATCGATGTCCCCCTTATATGTAGAAGACAAAAAAGAAAGGGAAATATTGGCTACTATGGAGATGGAGAACTTACAGTAAAGAATTAAATTGGACGTTGTGAAGAAATATGGTGATGAGGGATGGACTATAAGAACCCGCATTAAATAACTTATTATTTCTTAAATATAAACGAAGGACCCGCAAAAATGTACAATGAACGTTTCATTTTTAAATGACTCGATTGTGACTACACATGATTCACGAAATCCTTCATGGATCAAGAAACGCTGATCAACTCGATGTTCAATCAGCTGGCACAGCAATATGTAAAAAGCTTCTGGACTTCGAAAAGCATTTCGTGACGGATAAGGACATTGCGACCGGCGGGAAAATCCTCCCGTTTTCCGACAGCGGAATCCAAAAATCCCTGCTCCACCGGGCATTGCGCTCGTACTTTTCCTTCAATCCCGAATTTGTTGCAGGCACAACTTCAAAAAGGACAATGGAAAAAGCTCAAAGTAAAAAAATTTGACGAGCCCTACCTAAACATGATATAGTTAGTTTAAAAATACAGAAAATTATGTAAATAAAGAAAATTAAGAAATAATCTTATGAGGGGTGAAAATATGACAAGCCAAGCAATCAAGGATGCTCTCAAGGATACTCTTGACAAAGTGTTGGATAACGCTGTAGGCAGGGCTGGAGGGGTACCCGGAGTAGTTGCAATGATAACTGACCGGGAAGGAAACATCTACGAGGGTGCAGCCGGGGTACGCGAGCTCGGAAAGGAAACGCCGATGACCACCGATACAGTGTTTGCTCTTTTCTCGACCACGAAAGCCATCACCGGCACAGCATTGATGCAATTGGTCGAGGAGGGAAAAGTTCGTCTTGACGATCCGGTCAAGAAGTATGTGCCTGAAATTGCCGAGATTAAAGTTCTCGAAGAGTTTGACGCAGACGGACAGCCAAAACTAAGGGAACCAAGAACCGACATTACGATCGACATGCTGATGCTTCACACTGCCGGCTTCGGCTACGAGTTCTTCAGTCATGAAGACCGAAAATACCGTGAAAAAAAGGAAGTACCTTCCATTCTCACTAGTACGTTTGACTCCATTAAGAGTGTACTACTATTCGAGCCAGGTGAACGCTGGAACTATGGCGTCAACATCGACTGGGTTGGCAAGGTTGTCGAAGCCGTATGCGGTAAGCGACTGGGTGAAGTGATGGCCGAGCGTATTTTTGCCCCTCTCGGCATGACCGACATCGGATTCACGTTAACACCGTCGATGATGGAACGCCGCGCAACCATCCACACTCGCACCCAGGACGGTAATATCACGCCTCAGCCTGATCTCATTCTGCCGCAATCTCCGGAAATGGACATGGGAGGACACGGTTTGTATGCCAGCATTGGTGAGTATATGAAGTTTATTCGAATGATCCTGAATGACGGTGAGGGAGTACTCAAACCGGAAACGGTCGCGCAAATGTCTCAGAACGGGCTTGGGTCATTGAAGAGCGGCGGTTGGATTTCGTCTGATCCATCACTGGCTAATGACGGTGAGTTCTACCCTGGCGTGCAAAAATCGTGGGCTTATACATTCCAGGTAAACGTGGATCCTACCCCTACAGGCCGTCCAGCAGGCCAATTGATGTGGGCGGGACTGGCCAACCTGTTCTACTGGATCGACCGCAAGAACGGTATTGGAGGATTTTGGGCTTCGCAAATATTTCCGTTCCAAGATGTGGCTTCATACTTGGGCTTCATCGAATTCGAGTCAGCGGTCTACCGTACATTGAATCGTTTCGGTCAAATTAATACTTGATCAGAGGGGACGGGAGCTATCGCTGCTGACCGTCCCCCTTTTTACTACGATCTATGTCAAGAAGGGTGGATTGACGACCAGCCAAGGCATCATCTTCCTCACATATACACCTCAGTGGCGGAATCCGTAGCTTAAGAGTTTGTTTAGAAAACAGCTTTGAGCGAGTTTCTTTGAAAGAGCTTTATTACGCTAACGAGGATTAATAGTTGAATAGAGGAGAGTTTTTTAAACAACCTTTTTGTTACTGCTGCCTGAAACACATTTAAGTATTTTTCTAAGCACCGTTCGTAAATCAAACGGTGCTTTATTAAAATTTAATCGACTTTATTGTAGTTTTACATTAGGGCAGCCGTGTTTCGATCTTCTTTTCCTAAAAAGGGAATATGCCAATATCTAATGGTGCTATCTTTCGCTCTTCTTAGAAATTGTACATCTTGATGCTTGCTTACAATTCTTTTCCCCGAGTCTTCCGATTTGAGGGTTTAGGACAGAATGGCTCTTTTTATTTAGAAGATTTGCAAGTTGTTTTCCCGTCGCTTTGCAATTCGTTTGATAATAAAGCATCATCATGAGCTCGGCATCTTTTTCTTGAAAAATCTCTTTATTTCTTAATAATTCAAGCCATTGGTGAACTGAAATATTAAGAGATTCTTTATAAATCTTCATCCAATCATCTCTCCTAGGCACGTTTAGCAGGTTCGTATGCTTTTAATCCTAGTCGCCGGTAAGAAATTCGACTTCCCAGCGCTAACTTTTGACTATTTTGATAGTTGCGTCGCCAATCGATAAACGTCGGTTCACTTGCTCCAGCCATTCGACAATGAGTTTATGCCAAATACTATTATACCGGCTAATAGATTTAAAAGAGAGTTGAAAAATTATTTAAAGAAATTCCCTGCACTTGAAGAAGATATAAATGATTTAATTGAAAACCTTGAAAAAGGCCATTTAGTCGGTGAAGATATAACAGGATAAAAGTGAAAGGCAATAAAGTCTTTAAATGCAGAGTTGAAAATAAAAGTTCTAATAAAGGAAAATCGGGTGGTTTTAGAATTATTTACTAATTGTTCAAATGAACATCGTAAATACGCCTTTATTTTAACTGTAGATTTCCATAAATAAAAACGAATAGAAAGGTCTCGCCTCTTAATCCTTCCACCTCTATGCGAAGTGTAAGCGGGAGAGGTTCATGCCCCATAGAATCCCCGCTATTTCTCTCAGTGTGACGGGAAGCGAGTTCACTCCCCGCCCCGCTTCTTCCATTCATCTAAAAACGCCGGCAGACGGTGTTGATAAGGGACAATAACACTTTGGAGCAGCATAAGCGATCGCTTTTTATACAGCTCATACGAAGGGCGGTGTTGAAATTGCTGTTTTAATAATTGAAGCGCTTTTTCCCCCATTTGATCATATCGCTCGAACACGTACTCATACAATGAGCCTAAAAATCCTTCTCTTAATCCCTTCTCGGTAACCGCTATGGACAAGTTGATTGACGAAGAATATGCAAAACGGATAAGGGAGTGGCTAAAAATGATGAAAACAGTCCGAATTTTCGAACAAGAAAAAAGGAAGCGATCAAAGAAGCGGAAAAGCAGAAAGTGTTTGACCAAGCACTGTAAAACCAATGCGGCTACATTCGCAAAACTAGAGGAAATAGCAGAAAAAAGAGAATCCGTCTTGACTTCTATTTAGTTTTTATACGCACAATACAGCCCCAGCTTGACACCGATGAGGCTGCCAAGGAAGGCGAACACGAACCAAATCCAGCCGTGAAAGCTGAAGGCGTCAATGCCGAGGTGAAACATGGCATGTTTAGGCAAACGGTCGTTGATTTTTTTTGCTTCATCACGTTACACAATGTTATTTAATGCTTTTCTTGTCTATATGATCCGGTTATACTGTCTAATGAGGAGGTGAATGAAATGGAACAACAAACAGTATTAAAAGAAATTTTAAAGGCGCTCGATCTGCATGCTTCTGATTTTCACACACAAATCGCTGCATTAAACGAAAAAATCGAAACAATAGATAAAAAAGTCGAAGCAATGAATGATGAATTTAAAAGCAAGTTTGCGGAAATGGATAAACGGATACAAGAGATGGACGACCGGTTGGAAAGCAGAATCGATCGGCTGGAAAATGAAATGAACGAACGATTTAACCGATTAGAAACAAAAATTGACAGCTTGCGCATTGAACTTATCGAAACACAAGAAACTGTCGATTTCCATTCATCTAAAATCGCCCAACATGACCGAAAAATCCGCAAACTCATCCAGCAGCAATAACCTCTCCTGGCACAGTTTCCGTATCCCTGCCGCGATGAACTTACCTCCATCACTGACAGATGGGGGTGTTTGTTTCCACAATCGGTCTAAACATACGTGCAGCATCATTTGCGTTTATTATAACCGTTGAGATGACAAACCTTTAAATCTGGATGCAGAGAAGAAACTTACACATCTATTTCCCCAAATACTTATTTCTTAAATTATGTTATTTGTTTTTAACCACGCTTCAAACAACTTATTTCCGGCTTCATAAGATAAATCATCTGCATCAATAGTAAAAATCTTGTAACCATATTTTTCATGGTAATTATACTGATTTAATATTTTTTGAACTAATGTAGTATCTTGTTCATGATCTAAAAAAACGGCCCATTTATTTTCATTCTGAATTTTATATGCGACTGCTTCTAAGTCAACATTGTTCTCATAATATCCTAAATGAAGATGCTGATTTGAATCGAATTTCACGTTTATCCACTTCCTACAGTGATTATCATCTTAATGTTAATGCACCAACAATTTTCGATTATGCATCTCTACACTCCTTGATCATCAACCGATTGTATAATATGCTCCCCGCCAATTTGAATAACTTGCTGCTTTATATAGGAAAGTTTAACAGCTTATGGAACATAACAAAGAGAGAGCAGTGCGACATTCCCAATCATATTCAAGGGAATAGCCAGAGAAAATTAATAAAGCAGAACTTCTTGATGATGACAAAAAAGAGAGCCGCATCATGTTCGTTTTTTCAGATTGCTTCAACTCTTCTCCACTTTGTTTCTCCAAAAAACATAATGACGTCAGGCACGAATCATTTCTAATACAACCACGTCCGCTAGCTCTGTTTTTTCACGGTAACCCTGCACACTCTTTCAAGCGGCTGAATGACAGCAGACATGTCCAAATTGGCTAACCCTTGTTCCAGCGCAGAAGCAAATGCTTGTTCAGCCACTTGGCCTGTAAATAGTGTGATATCAGCCGTCTCTAACAGTTTGTTCGCCAGCCGGACATCTTTGTGCACGTATTTCACAGCTCCTCCTGGCGCAAACTGACGGTTCAATACGAACTGTTCCACATGCCGGCGCAGCATCCGGCTATCCCCGTAACTCACTTTCAAAATACGATAAAGCTGTTCTGCATCCAAGCCAAGCGCCGCGCCTGTTATCATTGCTTCCGAGGCAGCAACAGAATGAACGGCAACAAGGTATTGATTCAATAGCTTCGCGATGCTCCCCGAACCGCTCGGACCTAAATATTCAACCGTTTCCCCGAGAACGCGGAATGAATATGCTTTTATTTAAGCGAAATAAGGGAAAAAATCAAGATTTCTAACATAATGTTTTGATAAAAAGACGGCAGTTCTTGAGTATTGACAGCATTAAGGATCCACTTAGCACGCTTGCCCCCCTCCTATTTAAAAATTGTGTCCAAAAATCATCTTACAGGTGACAACTTTTCGAACATTTCTCAAAACCGATGATGATTGGCGGAGTTTGTAGTATATATAAATTGAATATTTGCTTTACACCCTATTCACTCTGCATAGCGATGCAAGACACATATATACGATGCAAAAAAGCAAGATATTCTTTGTTTGAAAGTTTATAGAAAGACTGAGAATTTATTTCATTATTAAGGAGGCACTTTTGATGATTGTGCATGAATTGATTGGCACGGAAACGTTGTTTGCCGAGCAATTGAAAGAAGGATACTATGTGATTCGAGAAAAATTTAACAAGCTGGATGTTCAGCTACATCATATTGATACGATTCAGGAAATTGATTGCGGTACAGAAGAAATTGTCACCGTTGTTTTCGATCCAGGTACTGACTATTCTCTTATTTGTTTAGATCAATATACATTTGAGACGAAAGCACCTTCGCTTTCTGAATTGCAGCAAACACTTAAAATGAAACATCGAGACCTTTTTCAATAACGGCAAGTTAGCTTATAACAACTTTTACTATTAATTCTCCCCCCTAAACATAGCAAACGGCGAACAGTGTATATCATTGTTCGTCTTTTTTCATGTCAACATATATTTAATCAATAATTTGAACGTCAATACATTTGAAAATTTCAACATGGTTCTCTACTCTGTGATCACCTATAACTTTTTTGGCTGCTTTTAGAATTTCACAATGTTAATTAATTCTTTTCTTGGCATTATGATCCGTTTATACTATCTAATGGGGTGATGAACGGACAATTCGTGTTAAATGAAATTTTAAAGGCACCCCCTGCAGCAACAATCCTTTCCTAACAACTATCGTTGCGAATTGGGGCGTTAACGAAAAATAGATCATGTAAAAGACGTATATAAGTTGGGAGTTGATATGATGATTGCCATGATGTATAAACGGAGAATGACGGCGGCCTTTGTATTATCTGCAATCGTGATGATCATTGGAATGACTGTTTTTTTCATCGATCGACCTGATTCAGAAAAAGATTGGTTAAATCTAGCTTCAATAGGTTTTGTTGGTCTGTTTTTGTTTTTGATCGGAGTTTCAAGCAGACAGAAATATATAAAGGTGAAAGAAATTCAAATTCATGACTCAAAAGCTTCTCTCCTTGGATTGGATCATCTTGTTTTAAAAAAAGATGTAGGCTTTTTTCCTCGCCTGCTTTTGTTTGAAAAAAGCGGTCATTTTTTAGGAACGATTAAGCCAATCCGTATTCCTTTTATATTGTACCCAATTTGCCTGCTAGGACGTGATTCGCTTGTCACGATGATTCCGATTACTTATGGAGTTTTTTCGAATAAAGGAAATGTGCTTGTTACTTTTAAGAGGAAAGGTATTAAGAGGTCGATTGTTACGGTGAAGAATGTATCTGGCGATAAGCTGGGAGAGTATGTACAGGAAGATTTTAAAAGTCTACTAAACATAAAAGGTGAGCTCAGAGATGCAGATGGTCATGTCATTCTTCCTGTAAAGGTTAAAGGCTTTTCTGGTGATTTTACTTTAATAGATGCTGAAGGACGAAAGTGGGCTCGTTTTTTAAAAGGATATTTCCCTCATGAATATACGAATATATTTCGTGATATATATAATGATATCATCGAACTCTATGACAACGTGCCCACACATCATAAAATGCTTTTAATTGCAATGATCGGCTTTTTATTTCTGGAGCGCAGCCAGTAATCTAGTGATGTTTTGGGGGATTTCCGGCTTTTACATTTCAATTTTTTCATCAAAACAACTATTTCGGCCGCACTCATTTTAGTGATAAATAGATTACAAGAATAAGAAGACGGCTTTCTTATTTTTAAACCGCCTTCTTCTAGTCGTTATGGAAGCTTTACGTTCAAAAGTCTTTGGATGTTTTTATGATCCACGGCAATTTTTTCGTCATTACACTGGATATACTCCATGCTTACGTTCTGAGAATGTCATATATTTAGACATGTATGCATGGAATCGTTTAATTAATTCATCTCGAAGTTCATTTGGTGCCACAATACCGTCAATAACCATTTCGGAAGCGAGACGATAAATGTCAATGTCTTTTCGGTATTCTTCCCGTTTTTGCTCAATAAATGCCACTCTTTCTTCTTTAGGCAGCTCGGCAATTTTATTGGCGTAAACAGCATTAACAGCTGCTTCTGGTCCCATGACGGCGATTTGTGCATGCGGAAGAGCTAGGCAGCAATCAGGTTCAAATGCTGGACCAGCCATTGCGTAAAGACCGGCGCCATATGCTTTGCGAACGATAACCGAAATTTTCGGAACGGTTGCTTCCGACATTGCCGAAATCATTTTGGCCCCGTGTCGAATAATGCCGGCGCGTTCGACTTTTGTTCCAATCATAAATCCTGGAATATCTGCTAAAAATAAAAGCGGGATGTTAAACGCATCGCAAAGGGTAATAAATTTTGCCGCTTTATCGGCTGAATCATGAAACAGCACCCCGCCTTTTGCACGCGGCTGGTTGGCGATGATGCCAACTGCTTGACCGTTTAAACGGGCAAGACCTGTAATGATTTCAGGTGCAAACAGTTTTTTTATTTCACAAAATGATTCTTCGTCGATTAAGCGATCTATAAAATCATACATATTAAAAGGAGCATTTTGGTTTAATGGAATGATGTCATCAAGTGTTTTTTCAAAAGACTTTGGTAATTTCGCTTCAGTTACAGGTGGTTTTTCACTGTAGTTGGCTGGAAAGTAGGTTAAGTATTTACGAGCAAAGGAAATTGCTTCCTCTTCCGACTTGACAAGGACATCACCGCAGCCGGAAACCGAGCAGTGCATTTTCGCTCCACCCATCTCCTCAAGTGTTACCTTTTCCCCGATTACCATTTCTGCCATTCTTGGCGAGCCGAGATACATGGACGCATTACCGTCAACCATGACCACAATATCACAAAATGCCGGAATATAGGCGCCTCCTGCAGCCGACGGACCGAACAATAAGCAAATTTGCGGTACTTTACCTGAAAGCTTTACTTGGTTGTAGAAAATACGTCCTGCACCGCGTCGACCAGGGAACATCTCAATTTGATCCGTAATTCTCGCACCAGCTGAATCAACTAAATACAAAATGGGACAACGGAGCTTTTCCGCTGTTTCTTGGATGCGAATGATTTTTTCAACCGTTCTAGCACCCCAGGAGCCTGCTTTTACTGTTGAATCGTTTGCCATAACGCAAACATTTTGTCCATTTATTTTGCCAACACCTGTGACAACGCCGTCTGCGGGGAGGCCATCCGCCATACAGTTGGCAAAAAAGGCATCCTCAAACTCAAGGTCATCGTCAAATAATAATTTTAAACGGTCACGGACGAATAATTTTCCTTTCTCTGCATTTTTTTCGTGGTACTTTGGCGCACCTCCTTGTTCAATTTTTTTTCTTTCTTCTTTAAGCTTTTCTGTCAATGTTTGGTTTATGATTCCTTCTTTGGCACTCAAAATGGCTCCCTCCTATTCCCCTTTGTAAACAGGCTTTCTTTTTTCTTTAAAGGCTTTTAACCCTTCGAGACGATCTTTTGTCGGAATGGTGATTTCATAGGCCATCTGTTCAAGCTTAAGCCCTGTATTTAAGTCGACTTCTAAGCCGCAGTTGATGGCTATTTTTGCTTGACTAACGGCGATAGGAGCATTTTTTACAATTTCATATGCTATTAGTACAGCTTGATCGAACAATTGCTCTTGTGGAACAACATATTCGACCAAACCAAACTTTTCAGCTTCAAAAGCCGAAATGCGCTTTGCCGTAAAGATTAACTCTTTAGCTCGACCTTTTCCAATCAACCGCGGGAGACGCTGCGTTCCTCCTGCACCTGGAATGATGGCTAACGAAGTTTCTGTTAACCCCATTTTGGCCGTATCAGCAGCTATACGAATGTCGCAAGCAAGAGCTAATTCTAATCCGCCGCCGAACGCTCCTCCATTGATGGCGCAAATTACGGGCTGAGGCAGTTGTTCAAACTCATTTATCGTTTCTCGGATCAGCGAAACGGTTTGGCGCACTTCTGTTTCATTCATTTGCGCCCGTTCTTTTAAATCGGCTCCAGCGCAAAAGGCTTTTTCGCCCGCTCCTGTCACAATTACACAACGGATGTTCCGATTAAACTTTAATTCTTTTTGGATCGCGAAAAGTTCATGAAGCATATTTAAGGACAATGCATTGGCCGCTTCCGGTCGGTTTAAAGTAAGAACGGCAACACCTTTGTTTAACGTGGAAAAAAGTACCGGTTTGGACATGTTATGCCCCTCCTCCGTTAACTGGGCATCGTGATGGATTGAATGCTTGTAAATAATGACTATTTAACTTTCGGCCCATTTTTTCTTGGATAAAAAGTGCTGCTTTCGTTAATTTTTCCCTTTGAACACCTGTTGAGATTCCCATCCCATCCAGCATGGTTAATAAATCATCGGTTGCTAAGTTTCCAGAGGCTCCAGGTGCATAAGGGCAACCTCCTAATCCTCCAAGGGAGCTGTCAAATGTTGTGATCCCCATTTCAAGAGATGCCAAGACATTGGCAAGGGCCATTCCGTGTGTATTATGAAAATGCATGGCTAGCTTTTCTTTCGCAAATCGCTTAAACAGTTGCGCCAATACTTCTTGCACTTGGCGAGGATTGGCTACTCCAATTGTATCGCCTAATGATAGCTCATCAATACCCATTTCAAACAAAGTCTCTGATACTTTGATCACTTCTTCGATCGCAACTGTACCTTCATATGGGCAGCCGAAAACGGTCGAAACGTAACCTCTCACCGTTTTACCAGCTTTTTTTGCTTCACCAACAACTTCTTTTAAGACTGGAAATGTTTCATCAATCGATTTATTAATGTTTTTACGGTTATGCGTTTCACTGGCTGACATAAAAACGGCTACTTCGTCCACATTTGCTGCCATTGCTCCTTCTAAACCTTTCAGATTCGGAACAAGTGCTGCATACGTAATTCCTGGGACTTTTTCAATCTTTGAGGCTACTTCGAGAGCATCAGCCAATTGAGGAATCCATTTCGGATTCACAAATGATGTCACCTCAATATATGACAATCCTGTTTTCGACAATAAGTTAATCCAGTCAATTTTATCCTCTGTCTTAATAAAATCTGTTTCATTTTGCAGTCCGTCGCGAGGCCCAACTTCTTTTATCGTGACTTCAGCCGGCCACTTGTTCATCATGTTTCCTCCTGTTCAAGCTCGATGATGACATCGCCCTCATTGACAAAATCCCCTTCTTGCACCTTTATTTCCTTCACTTTACCAGCCTCTTCAGCAGCAATTGGAATTTCCATCTTCATTGATTCTAAAATCACGACATCCTGCCCCTCATCGACTTGTTCGCCAGCGTTCACAAGAATTTTCCACACATTACCTGCCATTGTTGCCATCACTTGACTCATCATCCATTCCTCCATTCATCGTTTTATATTCGCATTCGCTAAATATTTATTGATAAAATCAGTTGTCGTGTTTCCTGCTAGATATTCAGGATGTGAAAAAACTTCTTTCAGCAAAGGAATATTCGTCTTAATTCCTTCTACTTTATAGTTTTCGAGCGCCTGGAGCATAGATTCAATTGCTTTTTGGCGGTTTTGTCCCTTCACGATTAATTTGGCAATCATCGGGTCATAAAACGGTGTAACGGATGAACCGCTCATAACAGCCGTTTCGTTGCGAACATTTTCTCCATTAGGTGTTTCAAAAAACGTAATGGTTCCTGGAGACGGCAAAAATGTTTTCGGATCTTCAGCATAAATTCTCGCTTCGATCGCGTGTCCATCTTTTTTTATGTCAGTTTGTGAATAACGCAAAGCTTCTCCAGCGGCTATGCGCAATTGCTCTTCGACTAAATCTAATCCTGTAATTTCTTCCGTTACGGGATGTTCTACTTGCAGACGTGTATTCATTTCCAAGAAATAGAAGTTCTTATTTTCATCAACAAGAAACTCAATTGTTCCTGCATTTGTGTAATGGATATGCTTTGCTGCTTTAACGGCCGTCTCCCCCATTTTTTTCCGTGTTTCATCATCTAAAAATGACGATGGCGCTTCTTCAACGACTTTTTGATGACGGCGTTGAATCGAGCATTCCCTTTCCCATATATACAAACAATTTCCATGCTGATCAGCTAAAATTTGAATTTCAATATGTCTTGGATTTTCAATGTATTTTTCCATATACATCGTGCCATCGCCAAAAAAGGTTGCCGCACGTTTTTGGTTGCCTTCAAATGTTTTTTGCAATTCTTCTTCACTATGGACGACTTGCATGCCAATTCCGCCGCCGCCAGCAGAAGCCTTTAACATAATCGGATAACCAATTTTTTTGGCAGTTTTCGCTGCTTCTTCCACATTAGACAGCGGAAAGGAGATCCCCGGTACAACAGGAACTCCTGCTTCCGCCATCGCTTTTCGCGATTCAATTTTGCTTCCCATTTGCGCAATAACATCTGCGTCTGGACCAATAAAGACAATTCCCTCTTCTTGACAAAGGCGGGCAAAATCAGGGTTTTCAGATAAAAGCCCGTATCCTGGATGAATCGCTTCTGCATTCGTTTGTTTCGCGACTTCGATGATTTTCTCCATGTTTAAATAGCTTTCATTTACGCGCGGTTTACCAATTAAGTATGCCTCACCCGCTAATTTAACATGTAAAGAATCAGCATCCGCTTCTGAGTATACAGCGACAGTTTTTATCCCTAATTTTTGACATGTGCGAATCACCCTTGACGCAATCTCCCCACGGTTGGCGATTAATACTTTTGAAAACATTTGCTTCACCTCTGTGCCTTTAAACTAAATTTTGTTTTTTATGTTTGAGCACTTCTATCGCTTGTTCACGAAGTTTAAATTTTTGTATTTTTCCTGAGGCGGTCATTGGATAAGTTGTAGTAAATTCGATATAGCGCGGAATTTTATGACGTGAAATTTTCCCTCTGCAAAACTCGCGAATTTCTTCTTCCGTAGCAGTTTGGCCTTCTTTTAATATAATCCATGCCATTACTTCTTCACCGTATTTTTCATCCGGCACTCCGACGATTTGCACGTCTAAAATTTTTGGATGCTTGTATAAAAATTCTTCGATTTCACGCGGATAAATGTTTTCACCACCTCGAATGATCATATCTTTTAATCTGCCAGTAATACGGCAGTAGCCATTTTCATCCATGATCGCCAAATCTCCCGTATGAAGCCATCCTTCTTCATCAATTGCTTCTTTTGTGGCATCAGGATTGTTGTAATATCCTTTCATGACATGATAGCCTTTCGTACATAGCTCTCCTTGCACACCGAACGGAACCTCTTGATTAGTTCCTGGTTCAACGATTTTGACTTGAACATTCGGTAGAGCGCGACCGACGGTTTCAACGCGTAATTCAATGGGGTCATCCGTTCTTGTTTGGGTAATCACAGGAGATGACTCGGTTTGACCATAAGCAATCGTAATTTCTTTGGCCCCCATTTTTTCCATAACCGCTTTCATCACTTCGATCGGACAATTGGAGCCAGCCATAATTCCTGTACGAAGGGAAGATAAATCGTATTGATCAAAGTCTGGATCGTTTAGTTCAGCGATAAACATCGTCGGGACTCCATGCAATGCGGTGCATTTCTCATCTTGGACGGTTTTTAATACTTGTTTGGCATGAAACTCTTGAATCGGCACCATTGTTGCCCCAACTGAGACGCAAGCGAGTGTACCGAGAACGCAGCCAAAACAATGAAAGAACGGTACTGGAATACAAAGGCGGTCATCTTTTGTTAACTTCATACATTTCGCAATATTATAGGCATTGTTTACAATGTTATAATGAGTCAACATAACTCCCTTCGGAAAACCAGTAGTGCCAGAAGTGTATTGCATATTAATAACGTCATGAGGATCAAGTGAATTCATTCGTGTATCTAGTTCTTCCTCTGATACTTCTTCCGCCATTTTCAAAAGATCGTTCCATGAAAATGTTCCAGGATAGTGTTTTTCACTCAAAACAATGACATTGCGTAAATAAGGCAATCGTTTACACTCAAGTTTTCCTGGTTCACATACTTTTAATTCTGGTGCAATTTCATAAATCATATCAATATAGGAACTATCGCGATATTGCTCCATCAAAATGAGTGTCGTAGAATCCGATTGTTTTAATAAATATTCTAGTTCAGAGGTGCGATAATTTGTATTGACCGTAACGAGTACAGCTCCCATTTTTCCAGTGGCAAATTGGCACGCTAACCATTCGGGCTTATTGGTTGCCCATATAGCGATATGTTCCCCCTTTTTGATTCCAAGTTTCATCAAGCCGCGAGCGACAACTCTGCAATAGTCGTCGAACTGTTTATACGACATACGAAGGCCGCGGTCAGCATAAACGACAGCTTCATGATCCGGATGCAATTTCGCTTTTTCCTCTAGCAATTTTCCAACAGTGATATTTAATAAATCCGTCATTGTTTTCCCCCTTTACACGAATGAATAAAATTCATATTATTTTATATGTGAGAAAAATACTTTTCAGCCATCCATTTTGAAAAAGAATGAGATTGTCGCTCTATAAGATGATTGTCATTCAATAAAAAAGGAAGAATCAGCAAATCGTTTGCTGCTCATGACAAAAAATTAAATTGCAGTTTTTCAAAAGGTTATAACTAAACAATAGATTAAAAAGTTAGCATCCTAATTGACGGGCAATGACGATGCGCTGCACTTCTGAAGTACCTTCCCCAATTTCTAATAGTTTCATATCACGGAGGTATCTTTCTACTTCATATTCTTTCATATAACCATATCCGCCATGGATTTGAATCGCTTGGTTGCAAATTTGGAAACCGCTTTCAGAAGCGAACAGTTTGGCAAAAGAGGCTTCTTTTGTAAATGGTTTGTTATGGTCTTTAAGCCATGCTGCTTTATATACCATATTGCGAGCCAATTCGATTTGCATAGCCATATCTGCAAGTTTAAATTGAATAGCCTGGAATTTTGAAATAGATTGCCCAAATTGTGTACGCTCTTTTGCATACTGCAATGCTTTTTCAAATGCAGCTTGAGCGATTCCAACTGCTAGTGCAGCAATGGAAATACGTCCGCCATCAAGTGTATATAAAAATTGCTTAAAGCCTTTTTTCGGATCACCTAATAAGTTTTCTTTCGGCACTCGTACATTTTCTAGGACAAGTTCACATGTATTCGAAGCTCTCACACCCATTTTGTCATAGTTGCAGTTGATCGTGAATCCTGGGGTATCTGTTGGAACGATAATAGCAGATATGATATTTTTCCCATCCTCGTTTTTACCAGTAACAGCTGTGACAATGACCTGCCTTGCATAGCCCGCGTTTGTAATCCAACATTTTTCGCCATTAATGACATATTCTTCTCCTTCAAGTACAGCTTTTGTACGTGTGCCGCCAGCATCAGAACCGGCATTCGGTTCTGTAAGACCAAATGCTCCAAGCGTTTCTCCACTTGCCATTGGCACAAGCCACTTTTTCTTTTGCTCTTCTGTTCCAAAATAATAAATGGGACTCGCACCTAAAGATACTGCTGCTGCATAGCTTAGTCCTGTTCCTCCACAGGCACGGCCAATTTCTTCAACCGCGATAGCATAAGAAATTGTATCTCCTCCTGATCCTCCATACTCTTCAGGAAATGGTATCCCCAATAAACCTAACTCTCCCATTTTTTTAAATGTATCAATTGGAAAGACTGCTTTTTGATCCCATTCAGCTGCATATGGTTTAATCTCTTTTTCAGCAAAGTCCCTTGTCATTTCTTTTATCATTTGTTGTTCTTTCGTTAATTCAAAATTCATGGTCCTCCCCCTTTGTTAAAATGTAAAATGATGATTTTACCGACTAGTCGGTCTATATTACAAACCGACTAGTTGGTCTGAAACTCAACTAAACTACTAATCATTCATTTCCAATTTTTTAAGATTGTGAGAAATGGCTTAAAAAGTACGGCGTAATCTTATCGTTGAGCTTAGCCTGATCTGTCAGTAAGGAATGGAGAATTAAATCTGTAAATATTTTCGCTATTTCTTCAATGGACATCGGACCATTTGGATTAAACCATTTATAGGTCCAGTTGACCATCCCGATAATCGACATCCCCGTGATTTCTACAGGAAGCTCTTGCCTAAATTCTCCTGCTTCAATTCCATCTCGAATGACTTGAAAAAGTATTTGCTTATATTGCTCTCGTTTTTCATTAATTTTTTTGGAGTATTCCGGTTTAAGATAGGTGC
This sequence comes from Bacillus alveayuensis, assembly GCA_030812955.1. Lineage (GTDB taxonomy): Bacteria > Bacillota > Bacilli > Bacillales > Aeribacillaceae > Bacillus_CB > Bacillus_CB alveayuensis. The sequence continues at coordinate 10,721 of JAUSTR010000013.1, read as the reverse complement.
TTTCTTGGTAGAATACGGTGATGTGAGGTTTGTATAAGTCAAATGCTTTGACAAACGATTGTATTATGGCACAAAGTCGTTCTGTGGGGGTTTCATATGTTGCGTACGCTTCTTGAGCCTTATTCAGTACATAAGTAATGAACACATCGTGAATATGATAAAGAAGTTCATCTTTCGATTTGAAATTGTGGTAAAACCCGCCTTTTGAAGTATTACATTCCGTAACGATGCGATCAACGGTCACTCCGTGATAACCGTATTTTTCAAAAAGGTTTAATGCTGTATCGATTATTCGTTGTTTTAATTGTTTCTCTGTCATATGAATCTCCTTTATTTTTATAATAACATAATTTTCAGAAAAGTGTTACATGTTTTTTACGAAAAATATTTTATACCATAATAAACGATGGAAGGATTCTAGGCCAACTTTCATTCCCCCTCCATTTAGGCAGCACAAAGCTGCCTGGAAGGTCCAATGAATTCGAAAAAATTCCATTAGGTCATCTCTTTTACCATTCAATCATGAAAGAAGTTGAAATGATTATCCGTAGGCCTTGTTTTAAGACATAGGAACTTGTGTGATAATCCGTCCATCAATTCGTTCAAAAATATCATCTAAATCCGTGCCTGTAATCGTAAGTCCATGATTTTTGAGGCCAATAACGGCCCTTGATGGATCGTCAGCATTCCTTACTAATTCTGCTACAGTTTCAGCTAATTGAAGCGTACCACATGGGTAGTTAATTTCTGTTGCCGTTACTCCATCCATCCAAGCATGAATATGAACAATCGCACCGACATTAGGATGTTCCCGATAAATCATCCAATGTTCTATGGCATCAACTGAAGCCCTTTTGGGAGAAATGTTAGGCGGTACACTAATTTCCATCGTGTTTTTATCTCGATTGTATTGCTTTATATATAAAATATCCTGTCCGATCTTTCGCATATCAGCTTTATTAATGCCGCTGGCACTCATCCAAAAGCTTTGCTCATCGTGTCTGCTACTTAAGTTTCCATAGCTTAAGCCGCCTATCCCGTATAATTTTTTTAATTGGCGCATATCACGAGGCGTTAAATATTTTTCAAGTGGAAACGGGGCAGGCAATAAGTTCATATCATCCAATTTCTTTCCAGATATACGCAATTTTTCAGTTATTTCATTCCCATTCCATAAATCCTCTGGAAGATCCTCTATAAAATCATTATTAATGACCAATTGGGATGACGCGATTGGCTCCAACCTTTCATAAACTTTTTGGAAGAAAGGTACTTCTCCTTCTAATGAATAAGTCATTTTATAAAAACCTTGTTCTGGAGTGACAAAGTAAAGAACCGTTTTTTCCTCATTATTTATTATAAATATTAAATGGTTCGATAAAGACCTGATTAAATAAGGATAGGCAAATTCAAAAGCATTTTCCGGCTCTTCTTGATACTCAAGTATTGATACAACAAAAGTTGCCTGGGCTTTTCGGCGAAATGGACGAGGTTTTTCTTTGTCAATTACATTAAATACTAGTCTAATATCGTCTACTGGTTCTTCGTAATATTCATACCCTTCTCTTGAAAACTGTTCCTTCAATCCTTCGGCAAACCATGTGAGAAATGGGCTTTTTTCTGTACCTGTAATGGTAAAGCTTCTCATCATATTTCCCTCCGATCATGACTTTGTTATTGATTTGGTTCAAAAACGACTTTTACGGCTGAACGATTTTTTTTATTGGAAGCGGTATGAAGGGCCATTCGGTATTCTTCTAGTGGAAATCGGTGAGTAACTAATGGAGATAGATCAACTTTACCAGCACGCATTAATTCAATCGCTATTTCAAATGTTCGTACTCTTTTTCCTTTATACTCCTCCGTACTATATGCAAAACTTCCTTTAACCTCTAATTCATTGAGCCAAACGGTTGTCCAATCAATTCCGTCCAATATACCACCTAATCCTAAAAGAACAACTTTTCCACCGTTTTTAGTAAACCTGAGTGCATCATTGATGCTTTGTTTTCTCCCAACACACTCAAAAACAAGGTCTGCCCCACCTTGTATCACCTTCGGACCGAAAAGTGGGTTTAAAATCTTTGCGTCAAGTGCATTTGCTACATCATTGATATATGTCGTTTTCCGAAGCAATATGGTGTCGTTTGCTCCATATTGTGATGCAAGCTGGGCTTGAAAATGATGTTTCACTAAAGCTATGATATGGCAGCCAATATCAAGAGCACGAATTGCTGCAATCACACAAAGTCCAATCACTCCTCCGCCAATGACTAGAACGGCATCGTGTTCTCTTGGCGGATTTCGTAAAACACTATGTAAAGCACAGCTAAATGGTTCAACCATGACACCGTTTAAATCATCTACCTCGTTTGGCAGTTTAAAAACCTGGCTTTCGTGTGCGACAAGACAAGAACTCCAACCACCACCTGTATCACGACATGCTCCAATTAGTAAGCCTGGTGATATATTTCCTTCTGTTTTATGGATACATAAATGATCATCACCTTTTCGGCAGGAAGAGCAAGGATTTGTTATTCCCCTTGCTGCGCATGACAGAATAGGATCAATGACAACCCGATCTCCAATATTAACATGATGAGCCTTCGAGCCAGTTTCGATAATTTCTCCGACGATTTCATGACCTATGGTGAAAGGAAATGACACAAACGGTGAAGTGGCAGGACTATCATTCAAAAAGAGAAGATTTAAATCACTGCCACAAATACCACCATATTTCACCTTCACTTTTACCCAATGGTCATTCGGGAGAATCGGTTCTGAGTCCTCGTAATATTTTAAACAAGACAACCGCGAGTGCCAGTAAATAGAAGGAAATAACCTTCCAGCCAGTTTACTGATAATATAGCGTGGTAATTGATAGTCAAATTGTAATGACTTCAAATGGTTTCACCTAATTTCTAGTAAATATACTACAAATTATAATGTAACCTAAGAAAAACTATATTATTCATGATTTATCAAAAATAAAAATTATTGGAAGTATTTTTTACAAAATCTTACATCAACGTGCAGATAAGATACACAAAAAAACATACTGAAAAACCGTTTGCTTTGTTGTGTTGTATAATTACATCAATAGAAGGCAATAATTTTTTAAAAATTAGGGATGGGTGAGATGATTGTACGGTTTTATTGTGAATAAAGTTTCAGGAAATGGAAGAGGGATGAAAATTTGGCGACAAATTGAAAAAAGTCTTCAAGAAAAAAATGTTTCTTACTGCGTACGCTTTACCCAGAAATCCAAACAAGCGACTTCATTCGTTTATGAGCTGATGAAAGAGGAAAAAGCGGCTGTCATTGTGGCAGTCGGTGGCGATGGTACGATACAAGAAGTGGTGAATGGACTAGTCGGTACGAAAACGCCATTAGGAATTATCCCAGCTGGTTCAGGAAATGATTTTTCTAGGGGATTAGGCATTCCAAAAAAACTTGATCAAGCTTTAGAGCGTATTTTACAAGGAAAGCCTAAACTTATCGATATCGGATATGCAAATTCGACCTATTTTTGTACAGTAGTCGGAGTAGGCTTTGATGGAGAAGTAGCTCAGACGACGAATGCTTCCATTTTTAAAAAATTATTTAATATGATCCGGATGGGACATCTTTCGTATTTAGTTAGTGCGATCAATGTGTTCATCCATTATAAACCGAGGGATATTTCCTTAAAGATTGATAAAAAGCTGTACAAGATTCCAAAAGTGTGGTTGATTGCTGTAGCAAACCTACCTTTTTATGGTGGAGGCATTATTATTTGTCCAAAGGCCGAAAGCAATGATGGTTTATTAGATATATGTATAGTTCAAGGGATGTCAAAGTGGGAATTTGTCCGTACATTTCCTTTAGTTTTGAAAGGAAATCATGTATCTTCTCCAAATATTAAGATGATAAAAGGAAAAGAGATTGAAATATATGCCTCAAGCCCATTATTAGTACATGGGGATGGAGAAATCATTGGCCAAACACCTACGAAAATAAGGATTGAACCGCGTTCATTATATGTAATTTGAGTAAATGTAGGAAAAGCGCCTTATTATTCCTGTCGAAATGTATTCGTCATTCAAAGTCATATCCTTATTTCATAATTGAGAAGGAAATAAGGATATGAAAAAATTATTTTTTCTTGTTCATTTCTTCTAAAGCCTTATCATAATCAAATTCTACTAACGCCACAATCATTCGATTGATTTCTTCAATGATCGCCTTAATCATTCGAATCATGATGTTTTAGAAAACTCCTTTCTTCCATGTTAGATTAGTCTAGATACACCTTATGGAATACATTAATGTTAGTTTATACAATAAGATTTTGAATATACTACCTGTTCAATCACGATCGGTTTTATGAAAAATAAAACGGCCTTTTCCCAATTAAATTCGGAGAAAAGGCCGGGGTTTGATATTTTTTTGTGTAATAAGACCTTATTTATCATGTTAGTGCATGATGGCTTTGTATAGAAACGAATGGTCTTTCATTTTGCCAATGCACCTTCAATGGCAGCTGAAAGGTTTTGGATAAATTTTTGTCTGTTAGTACTTCTTCTTTTCTTCCTTTCGCAACAATCTTTCCGTCTTTTAAAAGCAATATATGAGTGATTTCCGGGATTATTTCTTCTATGTAATGGGTGACAAATAAAACGTGGCATTGTTGATTTATAATATTTTTTATAGATGACAGCAATTCTTCACGTGTTAACAAATCTAGACCTAACGTCGGCTCATCTAATATTAATAATTGGGGATTTGCCATTAAAGCCCTTCCGAGTAATACTTTCCTTTTTTCTCCTTGGGAAAGAGTATCATATACTTCTCCTTCTAAATGGTTAATCCGTAATAATGACAAAATTTGTTTAGCTTTTTTTCGATCATCGCTTGTTACCTGTTCATAAATTCCGATAGAGGCAAATTTACCGCTTATGATGATATCTTCAACCGTTTCGAATCGTAATGTCTGATTGAAGCGATCTAGAGAGCTGCTGACAAATCCGATTTGTTTACGAAGCTCTGGTAAGTTCGTTTTCCCAAATAGATTTCCTAAAACGGAAACATCCCCTTTTGAAGGAAATTGATAGCCTGTCACGATATTTAACAATGACGTTTTCCCTGAACCATTTAACCCCAGTATAACCCATTGTTCCTTTTCGTTCATTTCCCAATTAATATTTTGTAAGATGACACGATTTTGTTTTAATAAGGATACATTTTTCATGTTGATAATGTTTTTCATCACCGATTCCACCTTTTTTACACCTATTTTAAATGAATTTTTCGTTATTTTGAAGATTATGATATTTCTGATGATGGAGCTACAACATTTAATAAGGCTTTACTTCATTTCAGAAGCAAAGCCTTAGAAAACATTATACCATTATTTTGCAAACATCATTTGTGAATTGTACTGGATCATCAATTGACAAGCCTTCAATGAGAAGGGCTTGGTTGTACAATAAATTCGTGTAGAGCTTTAATTTTTCTTTGTCTTGTTCGAAAGCCTTATTTAATGATTGAAAGACAGGATGTTGTACATTTATTTCTAATATTTTATTAGCTTGAATGTGTTGGTTGTTTGGCATCGCTTTAAGAACTTTTTCCATTTCGATGGATACGTCGCCATCAGCAGTTAAGCAGACAGGATGGGTTTTTAACCGTTTTGAAGCTCTAACATCTTTTACTTTGTCAGATAACACCTTTTTCATGAATTCAAAGAGTTCATGATTTTCTTTTTCTTCTGCATCTGTTTGTTTTTCGTTTTCTTCCTCAATACCAAGATCGCTGCTGGAAACGGACTTGAACTCTTTCCCTTTATATTCCTTTAACATTTTAATGGCAAATTCATCTATTTCATCGGTAAAATATAAAATTTCATAACCTTTTTCCGTAACGAGCTCTGTCTGTGGAAGCTTGGCAATTTTCTCATTCGTATCCCCAGTCGCATAATAAATATATTTTTGCTCCCCAGGCATTCTCGAAACATATTCTTCAAGAGTCACATATTTCTTTTCTTTTGATGAGTAGAAAAGCAATAAGTCTTGCAGCAATTCTTTATTGCTGCCGAAATCGCTATATACTCCATATTTTAGCTGTCTGCCAAAAGATTGGAAAAATGCTTCATATTGTTCACGGTTTTCTTTTAATAAATTGGCAAGCTCCCGTTTTATTTTATTTTTTATATTTTTGGCAATTAGCTTTAATTGGCGATCATGCTGAAGCATTTCTCTTGATATATTTAAGGATAAATCTTCTGAGTCGACCATTCCTTTTACGAAGCTAAAATAATCAGGTAAAAGGTCTGGGCATTTTTCCATGATTAATACGCCATTTGAATATAGCTCTAATCCTTTTTCATATTCTTGTGTATAATAATCGAAAGGGATTTTTTCTGGAATATATAAAATGGCATTGTATCTTACAGCGCCATCCGCTTTAATATGGATATATCGAATGGGCTTATCGAAGCCGAAATGTTTTTCGTGGTAAAAATTCTCATAATCTTCTTTTGTCAATTCGTTTTTATTTTTTCGCCAAATAGGCACCATGCTATTAATGACTTGTTCTTCCTTATATTCTTCAAATTCGTTTTCGCTTCCTTCTTTTCGTCTTCTTTCGGTAACATCCATTTTGATCGGGTAGCGAATGAAATCCGAATATTTTTTAATAATAGCTTTTAAACGATATTCATCTAAAAACTCATCATAATTTTCATCTTCTGTATTTTCCTTCAATTTTAAAATAATTTCCGTTCCGACAGAATCTTTCTCACAAGGCTCAATCGTATACCCTTCAGCCCCTTTTGATTCCCATTTATAGGCTTCATTACTTCCTAATGCTTTACTGATGACTGTAACAACGTCTGCTACCATAAAAGCGGAATAAAAGCCGACACCAAATTGTCCGATAATATGGTGGTCATCTTGCAATTCATTTTTCGTTTTAAAGGCAAGGGAACCGCTTTTGGCAATCGTACCTAAATTGTTTTCCAGTTCTTCTTTTGTCATTCCAATTCCAGTATCTTTAATCGTTAAAGTACGCTTTTTTCGATCAGGAATAATTTTGATATAATAACGATCTTGATCAAACGTCAGATGTTCATCCGTCAGTGCTTTGTAATAAATTTTGTCAATCGCATCACTTGCATTGGAAATAATCTCCCTTAAAAAAACTTCTTTTTGGGAATATATCGAGTTAATCATCAATTCTAACAGTCTTTTCGACTCTGCTTTAAACTGCTTTGTCGCCATTCACAATCTCCTTTCTTTGATCGATTCTTTATGTATAAACAGATTAGCACTCAAATGAATTGAGTGCTAATTCAGTAATCTATTTAGCATAGAAAATCGTTCTTGTCAAATGTTGAGTAGTACAAATCTTTACCTTATGAAACGAAAAGTGAGCGCATATTTGTATTAATAATTCGCCTATATCTTACATTTTTTGCTTTTAATAGATTGTGATGATAAGCTTTGTTTTTAGTTAAATTGGAAACGGTTAAGTATTTGGTTTAAACGGCGAACTTCTTGATTAAGAGTGACCGCTTCTTTCGCTAGCGTGTGAACTCCCAACACTTGCTGCTCAATTCCCGCTGTTGTTTCGTGAACAACTTTTGTAAAATCTTCCGCTATGTAATGAACGTCTGTAATTAACTTTTGTAAATCTTCTCCTTCTGCCGTTGCTTTTTCGACATAAGAACGATTATGACGAATCAAATCATTCATAGTTGTAGACATATCTTGAAATTCAGCAATTTTTTGACTCGTTTTCGCAAGCAATGATGCCGTATCTTCAATGGCTCCGACATTATTATCTACTGCTTGGACTGCTGTGATTAAATTTTTTTGTGTGTTGTCTAGAGAGGATAAAATCTCCGATGAAAATTGATTCGTTTCTTCTGCTAGCTTTCGCACCTCTGAAGCAACGATTGCAAACCCTTTACCAGCTTCTCCTGCCCGCGCGGCTTCAATCGATGCATTTAAAGCAAGCATATTCGTTTGTTCAGCAATATCGGTAATGGCTGAAACTTTTTTCATCACGAGATCAGCTTCTTTTGCAACAGATTGTATAAGTTGGGACGTTTCTTTAATTTTTGTTTGAATCGTCCGCATTTGCTGTTCTGTTTTTTGAATTTGCATATTGCCGTCTTGGGCGGAATGTAAAGTTGATTGTGCCCCTTTAATGACTTTTTCATTTTCCTTTTGCATACTTAAAATATTTTCCATCATCATTTCGATACGCATTTTCGCTTGTTCGACAAATGATGTCTGTTTTTGAGCACCTTGCCGAAAAGTTTCCATCGTTGCCGACACTTCATCAAATGCTTCCGATAGTCTTTCTGCCTCTTCTTTTTGTTCTTTGCTTACTTGATCAACCGAGCTTGTCGCTTTCGCAAATTCCTGAAATATAGAGCGCATACCAAGAATGACTTTATTGATTTCATAACCTATTTGATGAAATTCATTTCGTTTTCCAACTGTACGTACTTCAGTATGTAAGTTACCAGATGAAATCGTACGAGTAACATGATACCAATTACGCAAGCGGGTAATAAGAATGCGATAAAAAGCAAATGAACAAATAAAGCTAACAACAAGAGCGCTTAAAGTTAAAAGAGAAATGTGAACAGCAGATAATCCTAGTAAAAAAGATATAATAGCGACTGTTATGCTTGGCAGCGCTGTCAAAATACTAAACCAAGTTTGTAAATAAGGTCGATGCACAAGCCTTCCTAACCGTAAATTATATCGTTTTCCATTTTTATCGGTAAAAAGTGGACATGAGGCATCAATTAATATCTCTCCTGTATTACGTTTATAAATTTGCAGCAATGGCTCTTTTGTGAGGGCTGCTTTCCTTCCAACTTCATCACTGAATGTAATCCCTTCCCGTAAACGATTCGTATGAATCATAGCTTGTCCAGATTCGTCAACAATTAAAAAATATTCATCGCGTTCTAACCGCTCATCTAAAACATGCCGCAGCGAATCAAGCTGATCGACAATTGAGATGTCCTGATGTATCGTTCGTTCAATTTCCTCAGCTACCTGCTGAACTTTTTTTAACGCCGTTTGTGCTACCCTTTTTTTTAATAAATATTCCAATGTTTACACCCCCTTTTCATCATACTATTAATATACACAATTTTCAGATTATTAAAAAGAGAGGATCTAACTAAAAATAAAGAAACAATAAAAAATGTGAAAAATTAGTGAATTTTCCGATTTCATACTGTTGACAAACGCTTGCATTCTTTATTACTGCGCCCTCTTCGAATGTTCATTACCGTACTTAGTAACTCCGCTTCTCATCGGGCTCGTGCCTCGAATGTCAAGCGCTTTCATTCAGTCTGAAAATTTCCTTTTCAATAGACTTTGTCTACAAACTCAAAATCCCTCCCAAAAGGAGGGATATATATGTCAGGATACATCATAACCTTGCTCTTCAATGGCTTCTTTCATTTTTTCTACTGTTACCTTTGCTTCATCATATTCGACATCTACCGTGCCATTTTCAAGATGTACATCTACATTTTTTACTCCGTTTAACTCTTTCAATGCGTTTGTTACAGCCATTTTACAGTGGTTACATGTCATTCCTTTGACATTTATCGTGATGGTCATAAATATTACCTCCCTCATTTATATTGTCACTCGTTTCAAACGTAGTGCGTTCGCAACGACTGATACGGAACTGAATGCCATCGCTGCTCCAGCAATCCATGGTTCCAATAATCCAGATGCGGCAACAGGAATTCCAATGGTATTATAGAACAACGCCCAGAATAAGTTTTGGCGGATGTTTTTCATCGTTTTGCGGCTTAACTGAATCGCTTTTGGGATATGGGCTAAATCACCGCCAACTAATGTTACATCAGCCGTTTCAATGGCAACATCGGCTCCTGTACCGATGGCCATGCCAATATCAGCTTTCGCAAGCGCTGGAGCGTCATTGATGCCATCCCCAACCATTGCGACAAGTTTCCCTTGCTTTTGTAATTCCTCGACGATGTTCGCTTTATCTTCAGGCAAGACTTCTGCATATACTTGGTCAACACCGACTTCTTTCGCAATGGCTTCAGCTGTTCTCTTGTTATCTCCTGTTGCCATATATACTTCGACGTCTAACTGCTTTAATGCTTGAATCGCTTCTTTTGAGGTTTCTTTAATAGTATCTGCTACTGCAATGATTCCTGCAAGCTCTCCATCAATTGCTACTAGCATGGCCGTTTTCCCTTGTTGTTCAAGCTTTGCCATTTGAGCTTCATATTGAGAAACATTTATGGATCTTTCTTCCATTAGTTTTCGTGTTCCAACTAAAACGGTTTTTCGATCGATGACAGCTTCCACTCCATGTCTGGGAATAGCAGAGAAATGTTCTAATGGCTTCATAGAAATCTCTTGCTGCTTCCCATGATCAATAATGGCACGTGCTAAAGGATGTTCCGAACCGCTCTCAGCTGAAACGGCATAGTCAAGCATGTCTTCTTGAAATGTTAAAACATCTGTTACTTCTGGTTTTCCTTTTGTCACTGTGCCTGTTTTATCGAGTAAAACGGCATTAATTTAGTGCGTTCCCTCTAGATACCCATGGGGCTGTCCAAAAAGTCAGTGTAATTGACTTTTTGGAGCCCCTTTTTTGAAATTTTTTAATTAAAAGGCACAAAAAAATCGCCCTTTTTAGTAAAATGAAGTTACCACACCACATTTTAG
>JAUSTR010000012.1 GCA_030812955.1 Bacillus alveayuensis | reverse complement strand
CTTCGAGTTGTACCAGCCGAGCGGCATCTTGAGAAGACAAACTGAGGCTGGGACAAAGGACAATGGGAAAGATGATAATTAAATTTTAATTAAATTAATATATATGGCTCGGTAGCTCAGTTGGTAGAGCAACGAGCAAAACATCCATGAGTAAGCTTCGAGTTGTACCAGCCGAGCGGCATCTTGAGAAGACAAACTGAGGCTGGGACAAAGGACAATGGGAAAGATGATAATTAAATTTTAATTAAATAATATATATGGCTCGGTAGCTCAGTTGGTAGAGCAAAGGACTGAAAATCCTTGTGTCGGCGGTTCGATTCCGTCCCGAGCCACTTTGAATTTTTTATACATGGTCAGTTAGGCCATGTATTTTTATTTTTATTTATAATCATCCTTACATTATGCACCATAATTTTTCTAAAAATAAACAATTTAATCAAAATTTTTGCAAATTTCTCCATAAAATGACATCAATTATACAAACATGTTACAAATGTGAAAGAACCCATGAAAATAGGCTTTATGTATGGTAAATTAGTAAAGTGTGTATCAAATTATGAATATTGGCTTATGATATTAGGAGGAATTGTCGTGTTATGGGGAAAAAAGGAGTCCGTTGAAAATGTTCGCAAGAGGATTAATGGGAAAAAATCATTACTAGGATTGAGTGTTGCTTTTTTATTGATGATCGGTGCTAATCGTGCATCCGCTGAACAAATTACAACCATTTATCACATATATTTAGATGGCCAATACATAGGCGCTGTAAGCGATCAAGATATTATAAAAGAAGTGTCGCAAGAAAAAATAGAGTCCGAGAAAGATAAATATCCAGAATTGCCACTAGCAGTTGAAGATCTTGTTATTGTTCCAGAGCAAACGTTCCGGTTCGCAGTAAATAATGAGAAGGTATCTGAAAAATTAAAGCAAGAACTTCAAGTGGTAGTGGATTCAACAGCACTTGTTATAAACGGTAAAGCGATAGCGAATTTTAAAAATAAAGAAGAAGCAGAGAAGGCTCTTCAGCTATATAAACAAAAATATGTTTCAAAAGAGGATTTGGCTCAAATCGAGAGCCGTAAAAATAGTGAAGAACCTTTACCTGCTATTCAAAAAGGTGAGTCCCGTATATTAGACGTTTTATTATCAAAAGAAGTTTCATTTTCAGAAGAAAAAGTTTCACCTACAAAAATTATAACACCTGAAGAAGGAATGACTCTTCTTGAAAAAGGGACTTTAGAAGAACAAAAATATACTGTCCAAGAAAATGATGTTCTAGTAAACATTGCGGCAAAGTTTGATATGAAATTAAAAGATTTGCTTGCCATCAATCCTGATCTTAACGTAGAATCAGTTATTCGACCAGGGGACCAATTAAACGTTCAAGCACCTCAACCATATTTTAACGTTATGGTACAGGAAGAATTTTTAAAAGAGGAAATGATTCCATTTAAAACAGAAATTGTTGAAGATGAAAATTTACCAAAAGGTGAAACAAGAATAAAACAAGAAGGACAACAAGGGGCAAAACTTCATCACTATATTGTTTATAAAGAAAATGGAAAACAAGTAAAGGTTGAAACAAAAAGCGAAGAAATTATAAAAGAGCCGACGCCTAAAGTTGTTGTGAAAGGAACAAAAATTATTCCATCGCGAGGTACTGGAAATCTAGCATGGCCGACAGTTGGCGGATATGTGTCCAGTAAAATGGGTTCACGCTGGGGAAAAATGCATAAAGGAATTGATATAGCTCGTCCATCGAATTTAACGATTAAGGCAGCAGATAATGGAAAGGTTGTATTTGCTGGTTATGATGGTGGATATGGAAATAAAATTGTCATTAATCATAATAATGGAATGAAAACGGTTTACGCTCATTTGAGCTCAATATCTGTATCTGTAGGACAAACCGTATCAAAAGGCCAAAAAATTGGTGTAATGGGCTCTACAGGAAATTCAACTGGAGTTCACCTTCATTTTGAAGTGTATGAAAACGGGTCCTTACGTAATCCTTTAGACTACTATTAATATAGAAGACCTCTAGCGTTTTGCTAGAGGTCTTAAACTTTAAGATTAATGAAAACACCTTATCTCCAAAGAATTACTAGGGCAAAAGCAGGTTCAGATGTAGTTGAAAGATAGGAATTCAATCCCACTAGCATTAACAAATGGTCTTTTTTACAATAATATTGAAACCATTTTTTGTTGACAGAACGTATGAAAATTGATAGATGTTATACACTCATGGTAATGATAAAATAGTAGGCATTAAAGGAGCGAATGGCTATGGAACAAAAAAAAATATTGGTTGTCGATGATGAAAAACCAATTGCTGATATATTAGAGTTTAATTTAAAAAAAGAAGGCTATGAAGTGCATTGTGTTTATGATGGACATGAGGCTATAGAGATCGTTGAGGAATTCCAGCCAGATTTAATTCTTTTAGATATAATGCTGCCTGGTAAAGATGGGATGGAAGCTTGCCGTGAAATTCGTAAAAAATACGATATGCCTATCATTATGCTAACAGCAAAAGATTCAGAAATTGATAAAGTGCTTGGTTTAGAGCTTGGTGCTGATGATTATGTAACGAAACCGTTTAGTACAAGGGAATTGCTAGCTCGAGTTAAAGCCAATTTACGCAGACAACAGACAAATTTAGCTAAAGAATCATTTTCTGACCAGTCGGAAATTCAAGTTGGTTCCCTTGTGATTCACCCCGATGCATATGTCGTGTCAAAACGCGGTGAAACAATCGAATTGACACATCGAGAATTTGAATTATTACATTATTTAGCTAAGCATATAGGGCAAGTGATGACACGTGAGCACCTTCTGCAAACAGTATGGGGATATGATTACTTTGGAGATGTAAGGACAGTTGATGTTACGGTCAGAAGGCTCCGGGAAAAAATTGAAGACAATCCTAGTCATCCAACTTGGATCGTAACAAGAAGAGGGGTAGGCTACTATTTACGGAACCCTGAACAGGAGTAATTCGTATGAATAATCGTAAAGTTAGTTTCTTTCGTTCGATTCATTTTAAATTTGTGATGATTTATGTATTGCTTATTATTTTAGGAATGCAAATTATCGGCGTTTATTTTGTACGTGCGTTGGAAACACGTCTTATTGATAATTTTACTTCCTCTCTTAATCAACGAATTGATTTAATGGCTTATAATATTGAGCAAGCTATGCTAAAGGCAGAAGAAGATCCTACTATTAAAGTAGAGGATGAAATATCCTCCATATTAAAGGATTATAAAGGGGATGAAATTAAAGAAATTCGCGTTGTGGATCAGGATGCTCGGGTCATTGGCACTTCAGACTTTAATAAAGACATTATTGGAAAAAGAACAACGGAAAATATGATTACTCGGACCCTTGTTTTAGGATCATTAAATGAAAATATTTTAATTGATCCGGAAACGAATTATCGTATGTATGTTACCTCTACACCAATCGTAACCGATTTTAAAGGCGAAACGATTGGGGCTGTTTATGTGATTGCTTCAATGGAGGAAGTATTTTCTTTAATGAGAACGATTAATACGATTCTCGCTACAGGAACAGGAATATCACTTCTTATTACAGCAGCCCTAGGGATATTTTTGGCACGTACGATTACCCGTCCCCTTTCGGATATGAGAAAACAGGCCTTGGAATTAGCAAAAGGGAATTTTTCCCGAAAGGTTAAAATATATGGTGAAGATGAAATTGGCCAATTGGCGACAACATTTAATCATCTCACCGAAGAACTGGAAGAAGCGCAAGAAACGACTGAAGGAGAACGGCGTAAATTAGCTTCTGTTATTGCTCATATGACAGATGGAGTCATTGCTACAGATGCTAAAGGACATGTTATTTTAGTGAACACACCAGCAATAGATATGCTGAATGTTTCACGTGAAACAGCATTAGAAACAAGTTTAGTTGATTTGCTTCAACTAGAGGATGAATATTCCTTTGAAGATTTAGTACATCAACAGGAACCTCTCATATTAGACGTGAATACAAAAGAGCGTTCATATATTTTACGCATAAGCTTTTCACCTATTCAAAAAGAAGAAGGTCCAATAAACGGTTTAATCGCTGTTGTTTATGATATTACAGAACAAGAACGTATTGAACAAGAACGCCGTGAATTTGTCGCCAATGTTTCTCATGAATTAAGAACTCCGTTAACAACCATGAGAAGTTATTTAGAGGCTTTAGCTGAGGGAGCATGGAAGGATGAAACCATTGCCCCTAAATTTTTACAAGTTACACAAAATGAAACGGAACGAATGATTCGCCTTGTCAATGATTTATTACAGTTATCGAAATTAGATAGTAAAGATTATCGTTTTAATAAAGATTGGATTAATTTTACTGATTATTTTCATAAAATTATTGATCGCTTTGAGCTTTCCAAAAAACAAAATGTAACATTTATACGTAATCTTCCGAACAAAGATTTTTATGTTGAGGTTGATTCAGATAAAATTACGCAAGTTCTTGATAATATTATTTCAAATGCGCTGAAATACTCTCCAGAAGGTGGAAAAATTACCTTTACCGCAACCGAAAAGGAAGGTTTCATTGAGATTAGTGTGAAGGACGAAGGAATGGGTGTTCCGAAAAAAAGTCTTTCCAAAATTTTTGAACGTTTTTATCGAGTAGATAAAGCTCGTTCACGTCAAATGGGGGGAACAGGATTAGGGCTTGCGATAGCGAAAGAAATCGTAGAAGCACATAACGGTAAAATATGGGCAGAAAGTGAAGAAGGAAAAGGGACAACCATCTTCTTTACTTTACCATATGATCCAAACCAAGAGGATGATTGGGAATGAAAACCGAAACCGTGAAATCAATTATTTTAGCGGTGCTAGTTTTAATTAGTATATTTTTCACATGGAATATTTGGACATATCAGCCAAACTACAATGAAATACAAAACACTAAATATGTGGAAAATAATCCGTTGAGCAATGTAACAAAAAAAATACATGAAGTCATTTTACCTATGCAATTGCTTGTTCATGAAAATCAGCATTATTACGGAACGTATGATGAAGAATTAATATCGAAATTATGGGAAGAAATGCGGAAATGGGAGCTAAGAAGGTTTCGAAATATTTCTGATGAAATAAAAAAAGAATTTGGATTTGATCAATGGTTAAATGGTCAAGTTGAAGGTGATCATAAATTTATTTGTTTCATGTTTAGTGATACCATCCCGTTGTCATCATTAAATACGGTGACGGAATGGACGGAAAAAGATACGTATAATATTAAGTTTGACCGATTGTACATTTCTTTTTCCAAGGATTCCTCCAACAATACCATGTACTTTGTTGATGTTGAAAACGAGTATGTTGTTCAAGCGGAAATTGAGTCCACCTTAAGTGAAACTTGGAAAGTTATTTATGATTCAGCCAAAAATGATTTCCATCGTTTTATCCTTTGGAATGATCGGATCTATTTACCTAAAGATCCATTGCCAATAAAAAGCGAAAAATATATCACGAAGTTTTTAAGTGGTGAACGATTTAAAGAGGTTTTATTTAGTAATCCAAGCTATGTCAAAAAGGATGTAAACGGTTCAGAATATACTTATACAGATAGCTCCAGACAGTTAGTCATTAATGAAGGACAAGGCAGAGTACTATATGTTAACCCGACGATTGACCAATCGTTAACGACAGAAAAAGGGAAATTAATTTTACAAAGTATCGATTTCTTAAATGCCCATGGCGGGTGGATTTCTGGTTATAATGATTATAAATATTTTACTACTGACCAAGAGCAAAAGATCTATTATCGACTTACCGTTAATCATTTTCCAGTGTTTTCGTTTACTGATTCTCATTATACAATAACATCCATTATTCAAAGCTGGGGCAATAATGAAATTGCTTTATATCAACGTCCGCTCTTTTACTTAGACGATTTTATCCAAGAGGAAGAAATGGAATTGCCAGGAGCTGACAAAGTGATTGCCGCAATTGAAAATGACTCTAGTATTGATGAAAATGAAATTAAACGCATTTTCCCTTCTTATGATATTCAATCTACGACACAACCAAATATTGTTTATTTACATCCAGTTTGGTGTATTGAATTGACAAATGGAAAGTATCAAATGATTAATATGAAGAATGCTCATTTAGGGGGGGATGATGATGGATTGGAGTAAAACAAAGACAATTTTCATCATTGCCTTCCTCGTTCTGGATATTTTTTTAGCCTTGCAGTACATGGAAAAGATGAATGAGAACAAATACGATATCATCACAGAAACAACCATTGAGGAACAGTTTAAAGCAGAGGATATTAAGTACGGTAAATTACCCACTAAAACGATTAAAGGGTCTTATATTACAGCAAAAAGTAAACAATTTACTCAAGAGGAGATTGACAGTTTGAAAAATCAAGAGCTTATGCTTTCAGATGAAGAGCTCATCAAACCAGTAACACAGCTTAGAATGAGTTTTATTGAGCCGATTCAACTTCCAGATAACAATATGGAAAATAAACTAAAACAAATATTAACGACACAAATTATCCAAGGCTCGCAATACCGTTATTGGCGGTATGATGAAAATGACAAGGAAATTATTTTTTTACAAGTATATAAAGGTTATGCTATATTTCAAGATGAAAATGATGGAATAGGAATGATTGTTTTTTACTTAAATGATCACAATGAGATTACTTCATATCGCCAAACATTGCTAGAGGATATTAAAGAATTAGAAAACCAAGATGAAGTCATAAAGGCAATACGGGCTTTAGAAGCTCTTTATGACAAAAACTATTTAAAACCGAAGAGTACTGTGACAAAAGTTGAGTATGGTTATTATACACAAATTCCATTAACAGAACAGCAAATTTTAGCCCCAACTTGGCATATCGTTGTCAATGATCAAGAAGACTTTTATGTTAATGCCCTTGAAGGGGATATTATTAAACCAGAAAAAAGTAACTTGGAGTGAAGACTATGAGCTTGCAATTTAGCGTACTCGCAAGCGGCAGTACGGGAAACGCTATATACATAGAAACGAAAGAGCATTCTTTTTTAGTCGACGCTGGTTTAAGCGGAAAACAAATGGAAAAGCTATTTAGCGAAATCAATCGTGATATTCAAAATTTGAGTGGGATTTTCGTTACTCATGAACATAGTGATCATATAAAAGGTCTTGGCGTTTTAGCAAGAAAGTATCGATTGCCAATTTATGCAAATAAAAAAACGTGGAAAGCAATGGATAGTTTAATTGGTGAAATTGATACTGAACAAAAATTCACTTTTGAAACGGGGACAGTAAAATCATTCGGAAGCCTTGATATTGAGTCTTTCGGTGTTTCACATGATGCGGCTGAACCCATGTTTTTCGTGTTTCATTATGAAGGGAAAAAGCTTGCGTTAATTACGGATACTGGATATGTCAGCAACCGTATGAAAGGGGTTATCCATAACGCAGACATTTTTATTTTTGAAAGCAATCACGATGTCGAAATGCTGCGTATGGGGCGTTATCCGTGGAATGTTAAACGGAGAATTTTAAGCGATGTTGGCCATGTTTCCAATGAAGATGCTGCCATTGCGATGGCAGATGTAATTGGCGATAAGACAAAACGCATATATTTAGCCCATTTAAGCCAAGACAATAACATGAAGGATTTAGCAAGGATGTCAGTGCAGCAAACACTCGCTAACAAAGGATTTATAACGGGTGAGCAATTTGATTTATATGATACAGATCCGAAAACACCAACTCCACTTGTAGCTGTATAACGTATGTTTGAATTATGGCTAGGAAGGGCAAGTTAAAATTATTACAATTTTGCTGTTTATGAATAATTGGTGAAAAATCTTGTTTATTATTCGTTAGTATTTTATTTTAAAATTGGGTGATGTGATGAGAAAAACCTATCGTCATGGGAAAGGAATGATGAATGATGGGATACTATGATCAAGAATATGAAAATAAAAACGGAAAGCAAAAAGGAAACCGTAACGGCTCCCTTTTAGCAGGATTTTTAGGGGCTGTATTAGGAGCATTACTTGTTATTTTCTCCCTTCCAGCATTAGCAAACCTTGATATTCTTCCATATGATTTCAATATCGGTGCAAAGGATGTTGCTGAAGAAGGGGCTAATTTAGAAGATCGTATACAGAAAGGCGATATGAAAACGGTCAATATCGATGTCCATACGGCGGTCACAAAAGCGGTTGATGAGGTTTCGGATACAGTTGTTGGCGTTGTGAACATTCAAGAAGTAGGCTTTTGGAATCAGTCCCAAACAAGTGAAGCTGGAACAGGTTCTGGTGTTATTTATAAAAAAGAAGGCGGGAATGCCTTTATCGTGACAAACCATCACGTGGTTGAAAAAGCAAGTGAGTTGGAAGTCGTGTTAAGTGATGGAACCCGTGTTCCCGCTGAGCTTGTCGGCAGTGATGAGTTAACAGACTTAGCTGTTTTAACGATTGATGCAAGCAAAGTGAAAAAAGTAGCAGAGTTTGGAAATTCTGATCAAGTCAAAGCAGGGGAGCCTGTCTTAGCCATTGGCAACCCACTAGGTCTACAATTCGCTGGCTCTGTCACACAAGGAATCATTTCCGGTATTGAACGAACCGTTCCTATCGATCTTAACCAAGACGGAGTTGCGGATTGGCAAACAGAGGTATTGCAAACAGATGCCGCCATCAATCCTGGAAATAGCGGGGGAGCTTTAGTGAATTTAGATGGAAAAGTCATTGGGATTAACTCGATGAAAATTGCTCAAAGCGCAGTAGAAGGAATTGGCTTAGCCATTCCTATTAACGATGCCATTCCAATTATTTCTTCCCTTGAAAAATACGGAGAAGTGAAACGTCCTTATATGGGAGTAAGCTTGCAATCTCTTGGAGATATTCCGAGCTATTATTGGACTGAAGCTTTGCATTTACCTGAGGATGTTCAAGAAGGAGTCGTCATCATGGAGGTAGAACCAGCTTCACCAGCAGCTCGTGCCGGATTAAAAGAAAAAGATGTGATCGTCGAATTAGCAGGTGAAAAAGTAACAAACCTTTTAGAATTAAGAAAACAGCTTTATTCACATAAAGTTGGAGATACCATTAAAGTGAAATACTATCGAAACGGAAAGCTCGAATCCACGACCATTAAGCTTTCTGAGCAAAGTTCATTTTAGTTTTTATTGATGCCAGAGAAGCACACCTCTTCTCTGGTTTTTTGATTTGACGAAAGGTTTTGAGCATCTCGCATAAAAATGCAAAAATGATTGGAGAGTGAAAATGGATGAAATGCTGTGAAGAACATATTGAAATAGCGATTGACATGTTTGTAGATGAAAAACAAACAGCACCGAATATTCAAAAAATTAAAGATAATCACAGTTTATCCACAACATGTGATTTGTGCGAAAAACCTGCTGTTTATATAGTTGGATCGTAGCTCCCACAAGTTTTATCCACATTTGTGGATAAAACTTGTGGGTAACTTGTTCTTAAAATGGGGATGGCATGTGCACAACTGAATTGTGGATAAAGCTATAGTAGGGAAACGTACATAACGGAGGTTGGTTACATGAATATCCATATCATTTCAATCGGAAAAATAAAAGAAAAGTATTTAAAACAGGGCATGAACGAATATTTAAAACGGCTTTCACCATATGCGAAAGTGGACATCATTGAGCTCCCAGATGAAAAAGCGCCAGAATCATTAAGCGAACAAGAAATGGAACAAGTAAAGGAAAAAGAGGGAGAACGAATTTTAGCCAAAATAAGCCCAGACACCTATGTCATTGCGTTAGCGATCGAAGGAACGATGAAATCATCTGAACAGTTGGCCGAAAGCTTAGATAAGCTAGCAACCTATGGAAAAAGCAAAATCGCCTTTGTAATCGGCGGCTCACTCGGCTTAAGTCAAACCGTCATGTCACGGGCAAACGAATCCCTCTCATTCAGCAAAATGACCTTCCCACACCAGCTCATGCGCCTCATTTTACTAGAGCAAATATACCGAGCCTTTAAAATCAACAGAGGTGAACCGTATCATAAGTGAATAGCGGTTTTTGGAGATAGCTTAGTAGATGGATTTTTGAGAAATGCCACTGTGAAGGACAAAAAATAACTAATAACATTTGTAAATGTCCTTCATAGAGGCGATGAAGTCCAAAAAGAAGAAATTGTAGATGATGAATGTCCGTCATGAGGCTTTTGAAGGACATAATGAAGATAGAAAGCATAAGAAAAGTCCTTCATAGGACTCCTGAAGGACATAAACAAGATAGGAAACAAGAGAAATGACCATCATACTGTTAATGAAGGACAAGATAAGAACAATACAGTATAACTAAAGGATATATACTCCTTATTTTCCATTTATTACTCATAATAAGTCCATTGACGAACTCCTACTTGATTAAAATTATTGTTTAGAATTCTTCTAATTCTCTTTTTAGATGGTATTATTTGACACCATTGATGAATTGCATTTGTAGAAATCCGATGATCTGGAAAAAGAAGCTTAAATTCCTTTACGCTCCGCATTACGGCAGCAGTAACTAATTCTTCATGTCTGCATTCCTTACATACACATTTTCTTCCTTCTATGGAGATAGAAAAAGACTTGCATTGAACACAAGTGATCCCTTTTCGTACCTGTTCATAATCATATGATGGTAACTGTTGATAAGGCGATTCAGTTATATGTAAAGAAATAAGTTGATCCGCTAGTTTCTTGTGTTTTCTATTTAACTTTGAAGGTTTGGTATTAAGTTTGTCCCAATATTGGTCTAGTTGAGTAGGAAAAATAAATGGTTTATTGAGAGGTGCTTGATATAGGGTGAAATTAGGATTAATAAAAACAACCGAAGCATCAATTTGAGGATTAAAGCCAAGATTAAGGAGTAGCTGGCGCAATAAATAATTAGTTCTACTCAATTGGTGAAGAGGATTAATAATTTCGGATTTGGTTATTTTGAACAACTTATCTGATTCGTAATAATAATCCCCTTCATAATTTTTGATCTCGAATAAATAAATTTTCTCTGAAGTTATAATTAAAGAATCAATTTGGAAGTTGGTATTATTTATATTAAGTAGTAAGTCATTTAAAATAAAGCATTCACATTGAAGCTTCTCTGTTAAGGCATCAAATAAAACTTCCCCTTCATAACCCTTTTGTAAAGAGTGGTAATACTGTTTGTCCTTGCTAGATAAATCCATTCTAGTATTTAAAAGCTCCATGATCAGCAATTCTTTAGATCTAGTTCGAGATTTATAAAGCATAGTCTACGTCCTTTCATTTAATGAAAATTGGTTATATGTTGTTGGGTTGATTATCAATAATGCGGGAAGACTATGTACGAAAGAAATACAAGTGCAGAGAAATGCAACGAAAATAAGATTTGATTGTATATGATTCATTTTATTCAAAATGAAGTGAATATAAGGAAAATATGAAGAACCATTTTTTGGGGTTATACGAATCATCTATTCTTGGCGAGGTTATAAATATAAAAACAAGCAATTTTACTCATTTAGCTAGGAGGCATGCTTCTCCATGCTAGATTAGTATCTTTAATTTCTTTTAGCATTTGATGTCATTCTCCATTATCCACCTTGATCACAATGGATAGCGGAAAAACTTCATCTTTTTCCAACATCATTTTTCTCTCTTTCAGTGTAGGACTTGGCGAGTATGAGCCATCTGTATAGCCATCCCATTCATAATGCGCATTTGCGGGAGAATGTTGGCCAGTTTTATACCTTTCTCCAATGGGGCATAAATATCACCTCCTAAAAAAATATGGAACATATGTTCTATTAATAGAATATAAAAATAGATTTTAATTGTCAAACCTGATTTTCAACAATGATAGATATCCATTTCTTATTAGAAAACGACATTCTTTATTAATTCTGCTAAATTAAAAACTTTTATCAATCAATATTTTTTAGTCATTGTGTGGCCATTGATTAATATTACTAAACAGTAGTAATTTTATTGACTGGAAACTATTTACCTATTACAATATAACTATATTGACTCGGACAATATTTTGGTAGGTGATCAATTGATAGGTTTAGAATACATCCTTGAACTTTATGGTATGCAGCAAATTGAACTGGCCGAAAAGCTTGGAATTAAAAAGCAAAATATTAATCTTTGGATTAAAAGAAAGCAAAAGATCTCTAAAAAACATTTACCTACGTTGGAACAAATTTTTGGCATAGACGCTAAATACTTTTCAAAAGAATTAACTGATTTAGATAAACTGGAGATTCAAAAGGAAAAATTAAAGCGGGATTTACAGCCTATTATCACGAAATATGAAGAACAGTTCCTCATTGGGGAAGAAAATGATCTTGTTGAAGTGCCGGTTTATGACAAAGAGGAATTGAATCAAATAGAACATGCTATTGAAAAAGCCAAACTAATTGAAAAATTTCGGAACATGCTGAATCGTGCTGAACATCAACCTTATCTCGACACATTTAAATTGGTTCTTGAACTTTTAGATAAGGCACAGCATGAACCGGTTTTCCATAAAACAATAGAAGCTTTAGCCCATTATTTAGAAGTGTTACCAGATTGGGTGTCAACAGGTCCTGAACAAGATGAATTTGAAAGTGAATTATTCGAAGTATTCGATGATTATAATTACTAGATTTAAAAGGAGACATGATGATGGACACAGCAAAGATTGGTTTTGAGGAAACACTTTGGAAAGCGGCTGACAAATTACGTGGAAGCATGGATGCATCCGAATATAAACACGTAGTCTTAGGATTGATTTTCTTAAAATACATTTCTGATAAGTTTGAAATGAAGTATAACGAGTTAGTTGAAGAAGGAGAAGGTTTTGAAGAAGATCGTGATGAATATACAGCCGAAAATATTTTCTGGGTACCGAAACAGTCACGTTGGAGCTTCATTAAAGACCGTGCGAAAGACCCGAAAATCGGTCAATATATTGATGAAGCAATGATTGAAATTGAAAAAGAAAACCCGTCACTCAGAGGTGTGTTAGATAAACGTTATGCCCGCCCTGAGATTGATAAACGCCGATTAGGAGAACTGATAGACCTCATTTCAACCATTAAATTGCACAGCAAACAAGAAAAAGACTTACTTGGTCGAGTTTATGAATATTTCTTAGGTAAGTTTGCCAGTGCAGAAGGAAAAGGCGGTGGCGAGTTCTATACGCCACAAAGTGTTGTTAAAACATTGGTTGAAATGATTGAACCTTATGAAGGGCGGATTTATGACCCTTGTTGTGGAAGCGGCGGCATGTTTGTTCAAAGTGAAAAGTTTGTTGAACGCCATCAAGGAAAAATTGATAATCTCTCTATTTATGGTCAGGAACTCAATTCCACGACTTGGAAGCTTTGTAAAATGAATCTTGCTATCCGTGGAATTGAGGGGAATATCGGCGAACACCATGCGGATACATTCCATAACGATTTGCATAAAACGCTGAAAGCAGATTTCATCCTTGCCAATCCTCCATTCAATGTGAGTGACTGGGGAGGAAATGAATTAGTTGATGATGTTCGTTGGAAATTCGGTACACCACCAGCGAGCAATGCCAACTATGCATGGTTACAGCATATAATTTATCACCTTTCACCAAATGGCGCTGCTGGTATTGTATTAGCCAATGGTTCGTTAAGTTCCAATACATCGAATGAAGGGGAAATTCGTAAAAACATACTCGAAGCGGATTTAGTCGATGCCATTGTTGCATTGCCTGATAAATTATTCTATTCAACTGGTATTCCGGTATGTTTATGGATTTTAAACCGTAATAAGAAAAATCATCCTAAATACCGAAGCCGTGAACATGAAATTTTATTTATCGATGCACGAAACATGGGACAAATGGTTGACCGTCGTCTTCGTGAATTAACAGAAGAAGATATTCAAAAAATTGCAGGAACATACCGAAACTGGCGTAAACGAGATGGGAAATATGAAGACATCAAGGGATTCTGTAAATCAGCGACTTTAGAAGATGTACGTCAAAATGACTATGTATTAACTCCCGGACGCTATGTTGGAATAAGTGATGTCGAGGATGATGGTATACCATTTGAAGAAAAAATGGAAACCCTCACGAGTGAATTAAGAGAACTATTTGAAAAATCCCACCGATTGGAAGAAGAGATTAGAAAGAATCTAGGGGGGATTGGGTATGACATTTAATGGATGGAAAGAAGTTGTCCTTGAAGAAGTTAGCTATTATGGAGATGAGAAAATTCCTTCGGCTGAAGTTACTCTTGACAATTATATTTCAACTGAAAATATGTTACCCAATAAAAGTGGTGTAGGAATGGCTTCTGGGTTGCCAACAACTAAGAGTGTAAGAAGATATAAAAAAGGAGATATATTATTATCAAATATTCGCCCGTACTTTAAAAAAATATGGTTTGCCACTAAAAATGGAGGTTGTTCTAATGATGTATTAGTTATTAAAAATAAGGACGAGAAGGAACTTGACAAAAAATATTTATATTACACGCTTTTGCAAGATAATTTTTTTGATTATGTTACAGCCACTTCTAAAGGTACAAAAATGCCAAGAGGAGATAAATCAGCAATTATGAATTATGGCATAATGCTTCCTCCTCTAAATGAACAAAAAGCTATAGCAAACATTCTTTCAACCTTAGACGAAAAAATTGAAACGAACAATCAAATCAACGAAAAGCTTGAAGAAATGGCACAAGCATTGTTTAAACATTGGTTTGTAGATTTTGAATTTCCAAATGAAAATGGCGAGCCATATAAATCAAGTGGCGGTGAAATGGTTGAAAGTGAGTTGGGAGAAATACCTAAAGGGTGGAAAGTAGATAAGTTATCAAGTATTGCAGAAATAATTATGGGGCAATCTCCAAAAAGTGATACTTATAACACAGATAAAATAGGATTACCATTATTGAATGGTGCTACAGACTTTCAAAATAAAAATTTAAGTCCTAGTAAATATACATCTGATCCTAAAAAAGTAGGAGAAAAAGGTGACTTTGTATTTGGTGTACGAGCAACAATCGGTTTAGTAACAGAGTTGGATGATAGATACGCTATTGGACGTGGTTCGGGAATAGCTAGGGCATTTGATAATATGTATAAAGAATTTTTATATGAAATTCTAAATATTGCATTTAGCAATTTTCAGTATACAGCAAGTGGAAGTGTATATTTAAATGTTTCTAAAAATGATTTAGAGGATTACAAGCTGGTTATTCCTGACATTAATATTCTTAGAAGATATCATAAAATTACAAAATCCATTTTAAATCAAAAAGAAAACTTAAAGAGAGAAAATGCCGTTTTAGAGAAACTTCGAGACACCCTTCTTCCAAAACTAATGTCCGGAGAAATTCGTGTCCCGCTGGATAATGAAACTTTAGTAGAACAGAGTTAATGGAATATGGGAGGTTCCGATTGCGAAAGGGGAGAGGTGGATGAGTTTTTTTGAAAATTTTACAGAAGATAAGCTGGAGGAAGCTGCGATTGAGATTCTTCAGGAACTTGGCTATGACTATGTCTTTGGTCCGGACATTAGTTGTGATGGGGAAAGACCAGAACGCAAAGATTATCGTACCGTCATTTTAGAAGACCGTGTAAAAGATGCTTTGTTTAAACATAATCGCCATTTGCCACAGGAAGCAATAGAAGAAGCATTTCGGCAAATTATAGCTTTTAATAGTCCAAGTCTAGAAGAAAACAACCGCCATTTTCACAAATTAATCACTGAAGGCATCGATGTGTCGTTTCATCAAGAAGGTCATAGCCGTTCGATGAAGGCATTCTTAATTGATTTTGAAGAACCAGCTAATAATGATTTTTTGGTAGTGAATCAGTTTACGGTCGTTGAAAAAGAAGAACGCCGCCCGGATTTAGTTATTTTTATAAATGGCATCCCATTCGTCGTTATCGAATTAAAATCAGCATCTGATGAAAATGTGAGTATCGATAATGCCTATGCACAGATTCAAACGTATAAACGTGATATTCCATCTTTATTTTATTATAATGCTTTTTGTATTTTATCCGATGGAATTAATGCAAAAGCGGGAACGATTACCGCAAGTCAAGAACGTTTTATGAATTGGCGGACGGTGGATGGGGAAAACATTGAGCCACTTGAAGTGCCGCAATATGAAGTGTTGTTAAGAGGGATGCTGGCAAAAGACCGGCTTATTGATATTATTGAAAACTTTATTCTCTTTCAGGAATCCAAAGAAGAAGAACGGGATGAAAATGGGAAGAAAATCGGCGAAAGAAAAACGATTGCCAAAATTCTCGCTGCCTATCACCAATATTTTGCAGTAAAAAAAGCGGTGGAAAAGACAAAAATAGCGACCAGTGAGAATGGAGACCGTAAAATCGGTGTTATATGGCATACACAAGGTTCGGGTAAAAGTTTTTCGATGGTTTTTTATACAGCACAGCTTGTCAAAGAGCTAAATAATCCAACCATTGTGGTGATTACCGACCGCAACGATTTAGATGACCAGCTATTTTCGACGTTTTTAAAATCAAAGGATATCTTAAGACAAACACCGAAACAAGCAGATGTCCGCAAATTGAATGAAGAACAGAAAAAACAACAGGCAAATGAAAAATCCAAAGAGATAAACGGATTATATGATCTTCTCAATGATCGAGAATCGGGCGGTATTATTTTTACAACGATTCAAAAATTTAAACCGGAAGAAGGCGAAATGCCGGTTCTAACCGATCGGAAAAATGTGATCGTCATTGCCGATGAAGCTCATCGCAGTCAATATGGTTTTTCTGCAAAGACAGATACGAAAACAGGCGAAGTGAAATATGGATATGCAAAATATCTTCGTGATGCACTTCCGAATGCTTCATTTATCGGTTTTACAGGAACACCGATTGAGCTGGAAGATAAGTCAACGCCCGCTGTTTTCGGTAATTATATTGACATTTATGATATGACGCGAGCAGTTGAAGATAAAGCAACGGTTAAAATTTATTATGAAAACCGTATTATCCGCTTGGAAGCCAATGAAGAAGAATTAGCTAAGATCGATGAAGAATTTGAAGAGATTACCGAAGATCAGGAAGAATCAGTACGTGAAAAGTATAAATCAAAATGGTCGAGGCTCGAAGCCATCGTCGGTTCACCTAACCGGATCAAACAATTAGCCAAAGATATTGTTCATCATTACGAAGAAAAGGCAAAAGCAATTGACGGAAAAGCAATGATCGTCTGTATGAGTCGCCGTATTTGTGTCGCACTTTATAACGAAATTGTCAAATTACGTCCAGATTGGCATTCAGATGATGATGATAAAGGTAAAATTAAAGTCGTCATGACAGGCAGTGCTGGAGAGGATGATTTCCTACAGCCGCATATTGGTGGAAAAAAACGGCGGGATTTATTGGCAAAAAGAATGAAAGATAATAATGATGAACTAAAAATCGTCATTGTACGTGATATGTGGCTGACCGGATTTGACGTACCTTCCATGCATACGATGTACATCGATAAACCAATGAAGGGTCATAACCTCATGCAGGCAATCGCACGGGTAAACCGTGTATTTAAAGATAAATCAGGTGGTGTGGTTGTCGATTATATTGGAATATTAGAAAGCTTAAAGAAAGCATTAAATCAATATACCGAAAGTGATCAGAAAACAACAGGTATCGATACATCGGCTGCTGTAGCTGTTATGAAAGAGAAACTTGAAATTTTACAAGGTATGATGCATGGGTTTGATTACTCTGCTTATATGGGTTCATCCCAAGCAGCTCGTATTCGAGCCATCACGGGCGGAATGAATGTCATTTTTGGTAAGAGTGAAAAAGAACAAAAAGAATTCAAAAAGACGGCAACCGAGCTAGCGAAGGCGCATTCACTATGTGCAGCGACGAATGAAGGAAAAGCAGCAGCCCTTGAAGTTAGTTATTTTAAAGCGGTTAAGGCAAGCCTAAATAAGCTACAAGAAAAACAGCCGAAGCGAAAGACGAAAAAAGAAATCGAAGCACGCGTGAATCAATTACTCGAACGTTCCATTATTTCAGAAGAAGTAGTGGATGTATTTGAAGTGATGGGATTGAAACATCCTGATGTATCTATATTATCGGAAGAATTTCTCGAAGAAGTACGTTCATATGAATATAAAAATTTAGCCGTTGAAATGCTTAAAAAATTGCTGGAAGGCAATATCAAAACAATGGAAAGACGCAACCTTGTCAAATCCCAAAAATACTCGGAAAAACTGAAACAGTCGCTGAACAAATATAAAAACCAAGCCATTACAAACGCCGAAGTAATCGAAGAACTAATTCAAATGGCAAAGGACATGAAAAAAGAACGAGAAGAAGAAAAAGATCTCGGATTAAATGAAGATGAAATTGCCTTTTACGATGCTTTAACATCTGAGTCTATAGTTAAAGAGTTAATGGAAGATGAAGTCTTACGTAAAATCGCCAATGAACTGACTCAAGCAATTAGACGGAACATGACCATTGACTGGCATGTTCGAAAAAGCGCCCGTGCAGGAATGAGGAGAATTATTAAGCGACTATTGAAGAAGTACGATTACCCACCAGAACAAGCGAAAAAAGCATTGGACACAGTTATGCGACAAGCAGAGTTAATGGCGGAGCACACTGAAGTAAGAGATTGGAATACGCTGCAGGCTGCGGAGTCTAAAAGTGAATATGAGGTATAAGAAAAACTTTTCTTAATTATTAATTGAATAAAAAGATTATCAAAAACGGAATGGAACAGTACCTACAATATATAGAGGTGGGGTATTTAACGTTGAACTAGGAGAGGGCAATTTAGGAGGGGAAAAGAATAAAAGACGGCCTTGCTTAATTATTAGTAGGAATCAATTAAACAGTGGAGATACTGTTGTTTTGATTCCATTAACAACTAAATTCAAATATAACCTTGTGAACGGAGTGAAAACACCAAAATATAAAAATCATTACATACACCTTAAATCCAAATATCCCTTTTTAAACGAAGATTCATGCGTTAAGTTCGAAGATATTAAAATGGTAGATAAAGTAAGAATTGGTGAGCATTTAGGGAATATTGACGTGAAAGATTTGGATCTTATGAGAAATCGTTTATTATTTGCAATGGGATTTTAAATTTTATAACGAAAATAATCAACTTTTCCCCAAAAAAAATTGACTGGGTATGAGTAAAATGTTTGTGGGAGGAAGTTAAATCCTCTTCCATCTGTTTCAAGGGGAGGTTTCCTTGAAAAAAAGAGGATGAGCAAAATAGATGCAAAAAGGACTCTCTTCCTGTATGGTGATAAGTGCAACCAAACCACAACAGGAGGTCAGAGAGTCCTATGCAACAGTTTATCACAGATGGACAAACATTAAAAGAGTTAGAAGCAGAATTGTTTTCGATGTTACAAAAAACCTATGGAGAAATGTTTCAACAGGTATTGGAATGGCTGGATGAAGAGATAGCCAAGCAACGAGATAAAAAGCGTTATTACCTAAAAGATAAGCGAACGGTACGCATCCAGACACTCTTTGGGGAGGTGGAGATCCGACGCAATGACTATTTGGATCGTGAAAAAGGCGATGAAGCACGTAGGAACAAAGGTAGCAGAGTTGGTGCGAGGGAATATCCGTTATTTCGATCATTCGTCAGGAACGCCTATTTATCAAGCGTTAAAAGCATTGAAAGGGTTTTAAAAAAAGCGAAAACGGTGCACGCAAGCAGGATGAGAGGACTAGAAAACGCTTACATAAATCAAGTTATTTAAACCAAATATATCCAACGAATGAAAACATCAAAAAAAATTTCCCACAAACTCTTGACTCAATCGCTGTGCCGTATTTTGTTTACTTACTCGGAGGTGCTGTTTTAAGATATACTATTAAAAAATAGGTAGTAAAACCGTTTTACAAATTGGAAAAAAGACTTTCCTGAAAAAGTCTAGCAGTGCAGCAAAAAACGCAGTGAAAACATTTAAATTGCTCCCCTTTGCAGTTTTAATCTCTCTACTGCTTAACAATCGACTAAATTTTTGCCGGACCTCTAATCATGACTGCCCATTTGACGTAATGATCTTATTCAAAAGCAACATGCCTATTACCAATACCGGAATCATAACCATCAACTTTGTCACGGTAACTTTGAATAAATATTCAAAGATGATGACAACCACCACAGCATATATCGATAGAACAATAGCCTTCATCACAACATCTCCTGTTGTTAAAATTTAATAGTAGTATTTCCATTGAGGTGTTATCACAACGTTCGGCTTTTTAAAATATCTATATGTAACCTTTGCCGGAATTCCTGTAACATACTCCGATAGTATAGCAGCCACTACTGCCCCTGCAACTGCTCCACCGATTCCGCCAAAGAGAGCACCTAAGTAGGTAGTTCCTCCTGCCACCCCTCCCTTAATAATGGCGCGCACGTCTGTTTTAGTTAGCCAAATCTCAATACCCCACCAATGAAACGCAATTCCTCTTTTTCCCTCACCCCATCCAAGGGTTGAAACTTCACCTTCATCATCGGCATTAAGTACGAGTGCATTATCGTGAACAACTAATTCGGATTTGTTTACTTTTTCTAACTCTTTATTTGCAGATTTTATGCTGTCTTTTACATCTTTATACTCTTCTTTGGTCAATTGTTGTTTCAATTCATTGATATTAATCAATTTAAATTTATTATTCTCAACCACTACATAGGGATCTACTTTCTCCTTTAATATCTCAAAACTTTCTTCACTTT
Organism: Bacillus alveayuensis; assembly: GCA_030812955.1. Lineage (GTDB taxonomy): Bacteria > Bacillota > Bacilli > Bacillales > Aeribacillaceae > Bacillus_CB > Bacillus_CB alveayuensis. The sequence goes on along the minus strand of JAUSTR010000012.1, from coordinate 40,518 downwards.
CTGACTTGTGTACTGACTTGGCGGAAGCATAGTCTGGTAAAAATAAACTAACAGCCAATGCAAGTGACATCAACACAGAAAAAATTTTGATTTTCATATTTTCCTCCCAAAAAAGTAGTTTCAATAATTTTCTTGCTTTAATACCTTTTTATAGCAGATCTGATATAAAAATATTACACCTCCATTCAAAATTTGCTTCCTCGCTAAATCATATGGGTTTGAGGAAAATAATAGTTGACCATACTGATAGTAAAACAAAGTTTTCTGAGATATGGTCAAATGAAAGATTTTCAAAAAGAATTAAATGTGTTTCAAGAAGCATTGCACATTGAAAAACCTTGGTATGTCAGTTCACATTTATTAAATCGTGAACATGAAATACTGCAAAATTTCTATCCCGAAAATTAAAGTCTATAAAATGCACAAAAAACCTAGGGAGTGTTGATGCCAGCAGATTGGTATTTGCTAGAATAATTTATGTTCATGCACCTGTTGATTCTGTTTTGGTTAACTACGCTGTATGATTTGACGGCTCTACCATGACCTTAAACCCGAGAGTTCCCAACTTCTGAATTACTTGTCTAGAGACTCGATGGCGCTTGCGTTCTTCGTAGTCATGTGGACCAAGTTCGATGTAAGTCTGCTTCTTTTTGAGGAGATGGTAGACAATGGTCAGGATGCTATGCGCGACCGCAACTGCTGAACGATTGACTCCCTGGTGCGCAGCAAGAGTTTGGCATTAACCATCCAAAATCATGACGTCTTCCAATTTTCTTGGATAAAGCTCTTGACATATTACCGTTGGGCTTCTCAAAAAATATAGCTGATGAGCTATTTTCAATTTACCAAAAAAAAAAAAAAGAGCAATATATTTTTTTCGCTATTTTTCGACGAAAATCCGCCATTTTCTCAAAATAAATGACAAAATTTGATTGAAGAGCGCATTGTCAACATTGAACAACCCCATATTCGTCTTATCGCGCGGGGCAAAGCGAAAGCACCCGTTGAATTTGGGAGCCAAGGTGGCTATCTGTGTCATCGAGGGATACACCCTGATCGAATCGTTACTTTACTGGTTGAGTTTAATACTAGTGCCAGGGCGGAGCATACACTGTTAGAACTGGGATTGATTCGTCACAATGAACGTATATGGTGTCCAGAAAGTGTTAAGAGCAGCCGCGCTAACTTACGTGGCCAGCACTTTGATCGTCGTCTTGCAGCTGCTCAAATTTCTGCTCATCTTTCGGGGCCGACGTTAAAAATTCTACCCTTGATGATGGATAGCATTCAGCTTCAATCCAGTATGTACAAATGTCTGATCAGGCTCTCTTTCCCTTCCCTTGGCGAGAAACAAACAGTCCATCGGCCTCCACAAACAGCACCCGTCCATATCGCTAGTCAACCGGGCAGTGCAGCGGAGCTTCGGCCTCGAGCACCAACTGGCGGATCGCCTCATGGCTCATCACCGGATACCCGACCGTTTGGGAAAGCGTACGAGCCGCTTTGCGATAAGAAGGGCACTCCACAGCTAATCCCACCGCTGTTTCTTCTAGACAAGGGCTGATTGACCGCGATCCATCAAACGCTAGAAAGGAGTCAAGCAAAAACGTGTAACGGTTTTGTTCTCGGTCTAAATAGTAGTTTCGCTCAAAGGTAACTTCGCCAAACAGGGTTTGAATCGTGGTGCGTCGTTTGTCTTTCAAGTGGTACCGGCGCTTGTCCCGGGTTTCCGCCAATTGTCGGTCGATGCCCTCCAACAAACCCGTAAACAGCTCGGCGAAGGCGTTTTGCAGGGCTCGAAACAAATCAAGTTCGATCTCTTTTCAATGTCAACGAATTTGTGATAAGATGTTGTTAAATATTCATGGGACTCTCTCCTCCTGTTTGATGGTGTGCCAATAATCATCTTACCAGGGAGAGAGTCCTTTTTTCATGTTTCCTGCTTGGGATCCTACCGCGCTTCGCTTGGTGGCCCCGATGAGGGGGATTGCGAACCTACGTTCCTAATCTCCTCTCCAAACCGGAAAAAATAGGAGAAATTAATCAAATATCGGGATTCTCTACGGTAAAAGAATTATAGTTGCAAATCGACTTCAAACCCATGATATAACTGCATGTAACTGTTAAGCTTGGGATTTAATACATTACTCCAAAAATTATCATAATCTACGTCATATTAGACCCACTCGATTGAGATTAGGAATCATTTTCCACTTTAACCTAACACATATTCGATTATAACAAAAACAAATATTCTGTTAGTGGGTGAAAATGAACAATCGGAAGCTAATGTCTACTATGAAAACCAAAATACTTCAGATGATTTATTTAAACGATAAATTGGTTTTAACAGAAAAATAAACAATAATTTAAGTAAAGAAGATAAAGTTTTTTTATTTCATAACCCCTTATCTATTGTATAATGTTAATCCCATTCTTCTATATGGGCATTTAATCCTGGAATACTTAATATTTTTTTGATTTCATAATTATCTTGAGTATCAATAAAGCTTTCTTTTTCATGAGAAGATGTTATTAACCATGCCTTCCCATCCTTAAAAAAGGACAAGTCTTCTGGCAAATGAGGTTGAACCCAATCGTAAAGAGAATCAGATAACTCTTTAAGAACTTTTTTAGCATTTTCGTCTGTAAAGTAATAATAGACCCTGGCTGTTTGATTGTCCCCTAGAATAGTACTAGCCCATTCTGACTGTTCCTTCATTTCTTTAAACGAACTTTGCAATTTTTTTAATATTGGTCCAACTACCTTTAAAGATCCCATATCTTTTCTTAACACAAGGTGAAACTCATCGCAAATCTCAAAAGCTAAATCAATTAATTGTGAATACACTTTATCCTTAGGATTTGAATCTATAACTATCATAGATAGTTTCCTCCTCCTATTACGAAAGTCTCCTATCTTTAATAATAGAAGACTTTTAATTTAAATTATTTAAATTAATAATTTTAAATTATCTTGGTGATCCATAGAAAGCATGTGCTGCCATTCGAATACTTTTACCTTGACTGTATCTAGATACGGGATGGTAATGATAATGTTTACCTTTACCGTATTTATCTATCTCTGCTCCAACAACCTTCCCAATTGGACTAGCTGCTTTAGCTATAGATTGAGCATTACTCTTAGAAGTAGACCAAGTATCGCCTCCGATCTTTAATCGAGAAATTGCAGCTGACCTACTCAAGCCATTACCAATAAACAGACCATTTGATTCTCTAATTGCCATATAATAGGAATAAGTTTTATTTCGCTTCTTAATTATAAGCATAGGCTGTGCAGCCAGTCCGTCAGCGGTATCCGTTCGCTTGATTTTTTTGATGATGAGGAACTTATCTTAGAACTAGGCTATTTATATTCTGAAGATTTTATGAAAGATGTACAAAATGAAACGGAAGTATAAACAAAATTAGCCGAAAAGACCAGAATCCGCAAATGACATGACATATGAAACGGCTAAAGAAAGGCTTACAGATTTGCTGCATACTCCGAAATTTACAGGATTTTTTTAGGAAATCGATGGAACCCCCATTGGTTTTATAGCAGGAAACAGCAAGAAAACATATCAAGGAACAACTTTCCCCTCCGAAACAATCCACTAAAAAATTAGCACACTCTTTCAGAAAAGGGGAGAAGAACATCCCGAAGGAATTTACAAAAAAGAAGGCTTTTTATGCGGAGATAAAATGATAATTAACAAGCAATATGAACAGCTTTTACATTCTTTAATCCTTCACTTTCAATTCCTAGTTTCATTTGTATGCAACAATATGGATTATCTGTTATTTTATTATATTTTTAGTTATTTTTTTTTATTTTTCAAAAAAAAGGAGGTTTTTTATCATGTTTTGTAGAATAAAAAAATATGTAACAACTAAGATTTTGAAGCAGAAAAAGAAACTTTTAGTGGAAAGCGAGGTGAAAAAATGAACAAAAGTGTTGGAATCAACAGCATTGTACTTAATGGATTTGGATTAATTGCCATCGGAATTTTACTTACTTTGAGTATCTCTTTGACACCGGCGCATGCAGCTGGTAAAAACTATGCCAAATCATGGGAAACACTAGGTGGTGCAAGATGGAATGGCTATGTTCAAATCCAAGCTTCGTATAATGATAATGGTCGTCATGCTAAACAGGGATACCACCGGTTTATGAGGGATGCAGGTCCTTCGCTCGATACCGGTCGTCTCTATACTTCCAAGGCCAGTTCTAAAAAAGACACTAAAATCCATTCTAGGAAGGACTCTGTGTGGGATTCCCCACTTTGGGGTGACAAATATGTGACCCGTTACTACTATGGTTTTATTTATTTCTAAGTTCAATCTAAACTGAAATTTTTTATAACTGAATTTTTTGGGAGCATGTTGCAATGAGGAGGGCGTAAGCATGAAAACAAATAAATGGTTATTAATGAACTTTAGACTTGCACTTAGCAGCGTCCTTCTCAGCATGCTGGCAGCCTTCATGGTAAATTCATTCCAGTGGACTCTTGAAAGTCGTCAGGAAATTACATTCGGGTTTAAAGGTGAAATAACTATCCTGACCATGATAAAGGGTTCACAGGAGGTTGCGGCGGCAGATGCTGCATCTGCACAAAATGCGTTAAAATCCTATATTGATGAACAGTCTCTAGCCTTGGTCTATGCCTCGATCGGCGATGGCCGACCTGAAATGATTGTTTTCGACCCACATGGCATCCTCCCATGGTTTCCAGAAGCCACCAACGAGAGTCTTGACTCAACGACAACACGTGCCTACCTTTTTCGAGGTATGTACACGGCACATCGGTGGTCAGCTTTTGGTATAGTGCCTCTTTTACCAAAAGGAGTTGAAGTTTCTGGTGTGATTGATGCTCCCAAAGGAACTGATAACCTTCAATACGCACGGACCATTGGTCGGGAACTACTGCCTCCTGGAAATTACACGATAAATACTTCGAACCCGGATCAAGTAAAACATGTTATCGACCTATTCTATCAGATGGGATTTGTCCCCCAAGCAAGCCAAAAGATTCCGTTATTTACATATTTCATTAGAAATCCATTGGTCATAATCACCGTGCTCTTTCTAGTCATGGGGCAAATCTGCGTTGCCTTTGATTGGTTTCTCTACAACCAGGGACGTGCACGGGAGTTCAGTATCCGTAGGTGCTACGGAGCCTTATACACTGACCTTATCCGAGAGAATCTAATGAGTGGGATACCTGGACTGTTGGTGGGTAGTGTTATAGGAGGAATCCTGTCAAATCTGCTGATAGCAGGAATCAGCCAAATGAATTTAGAGCTAACTAACTTTCAGACATTCACAGGTGTTGCTGTCTCGTTCGCCATAGTCATCGTGACGTGGTCTTCGACACTTTATGTGGTTATTAAGACAAGTCAGGGGGTAAGTGTTGATGCGTGAGATGTGGGCAGGATTTATCATGGCCTGCCGGCGTTGGCCGGCGATGTTAGGACTTGCAGGGATGATTGCGGCAGCCTGCGTTGTATTCGCGCTCGCCTTAGAGGAAGTTGTATCCCAGTTTGCTGTTCTGAAAGGAGCCGAGCATCTACGGGAGCAGCGCGCTGTCACTTTTACCCCTTACTATCCTCACGATGGTGAGGAGAGTCATGTAGGGAACGAGACTGTACAATATGTGATAAACGAAATTAACCACCAGAAGGGTTATACTGCGATCGTTAACAACATGGGTTTTGATGATCCTGATTTCGCAGGTGGACATCCTACATTGGTACTGTTCGGTGATGTACTTCTGGATTTATTCCCGGAACTCCCGCTGTGTCAACCCGCACCGTGTGCTATGAAGGGATCAAAACTCGCTGATGAAAAGATCAACGTTGTGAAGATGGCAGGAGAAAATATTCCAGTGGTCGGAACACTACCTTCAGGAGCTACTTTTTTTGATCCATCGGCTGCCGGTTTACCCTTGGATAGCCGCATCGTCATCAGAGCGCCAACGAAACTTCTTCCTCTACTAAATTCCATTGAGAAAGAAGAGGCGATGGCTCGAACTGTCCTGCTAGCTCCGGATGCCAAGGTGGTAGACACGTTTGTTACCGGAAATGCAAATAATGAATTGTTTCTTATTCCCCACGACATTACTGTAGATCAACCTCAACGATTTCGTGAAATAATGAAGGGTTCTGCCATGTATATTGTAGGCATGTTGAGCTTTTTAGTGTTAGTTTTCGTTGCTTTCGTTTCCACCGCACGCTTGACGATTCGCCAGGAACATCGGGCTTTCAAGATCAGAGCTATGTATGGAGCTACACCTTTTCATCTTAGCCTTCGTATTGGCGGCTTTTTGGCAACCGTAGTCCTTATTCCACCGTTCGTCCTACTTTCACTGCTTTTATTGTATCTAAATGTGGCGGGTGCCCCCGCACCGGATGTGCCACTATGGGTCATGCTGGCGATCTTGATTACGTTCGTTTTGTTATGGTTTTGGTCTGTACGTAACATAGAAAAGATTGGAGGATGGAAATGAAACCGATCCTTGAAGCTCGAAATGTGTCAAAAATTTATGGTAATGGTCGTACACAAGTAATGGCTCTTGACAATGTTTCCATGCAACTTAACGCTGGTGAATGTGTTATGTTGATGGGATCATCTGGAAGCGGCAAATCGACACTGTTGAGTATATTGGGGTTAATTAGTCGGCCAACCAAGGGTCATATACTCTTCCAAGGTGAAGATGTCTTGGAACGTGAACGTATCCGGGCTAAGCTAAGGAACGCGTATTTTGGATATATCCATCAGGATTACGCAATTATTGAGAATGAAACCGTTGAAAGTAATGTTTTGATTCCACTCCAATATGCCAGCCAACGTCCTGGCCGTCAGGAGCGGCAGCGGAGGGTACTGCGAGCATTGGAAAACGTCGGTCTAGATTGGGCCTTAAAGAAGAAACCGTCGGAGCTTTCGGGCGGTGAACGCCAACGTGTTGCTATTGCTCGGGCTTTAGTGAATAATCCTAGCGTCATACTCGCCGATGAGCCGACAGCAGCCCTAGACAGTAAGACAGCACAATCGGTAATAACTCTCATTCTATCCTTCAAGGAAAAGGGTACAGCAGTGCTTGTGGCGACACACGATGATAAGGTAGCCAAGCTGGGGGATCGGATCCTACGGATCAATGACGGTCGTCTCATTACAAATGAGAAAATGACAAAACCTGATAAGAAGCAGTTAAGTTAAATCCTTAAAGAAAAAAGAATTGATCCATGAAAAAGGAAGTAAACATATTTCACTCTTTGGAGCATTATCTTCACGGAATGGTGTACCGTCTTTTTGTCCCGATTTGATTACTTACGAAAAACCTAAAAAAAGATAGAAAAAGCGGAAAATATTAACATGAAAAACTTTAAAACAGTAAATATTAGATATTAAGACGAAATTTTGTTCACAAAATGAATGATTGAACACATCAAATAGTGCTAAATAGTTATACGGTTCATTATCCAATTAACCAAAATTTCTAAATAAACCGTTAGAGGGGCATATTTCTGCAGGGACTATGATTGTGAACAGAGCGACTTTATTCGGGAGTTTTTTGATTATGTCATAGAACTTTTTAGTAGTGTTTCCACTTCATAGAGCAATAATCTGAATATGGAATATTGATCTAATAATGGATAAAGAAAAAAGACAAGTACTGAGTCGTGAGTTGAGAACATTAAAAGGTGAAGCAGGTATAATTTCGTTCAGTTATTGAAGAGTATCGTAAAAAAGTTATAGGTAGTTACTTTTCGATTATGAATTCCGTCATCTTTGATTAATTTACACATTGTACATTTAAGTAACTTAAAGGTTGAAATAAGTATGGCGAGACGTCGTTATCTTTCGCCTAATTTTTTGCCTCTTAAATTACCACGGTGAACCGTACCATAAATAAAGAATGTATCCGTTCATAAATAACGGCAAATCAAAGCCTAAACACAGCTTCTTGCATGAGTTAAGGCTTTGGTTTTTATGTGTTCCTAGTGCCTTATGGATGAACTTAACACTATTTTACCAGCTATAAATAGTTTATAATTTTTAGATAATACTAGATATATTAATCCATAAATAATTATAATAGACTATGGAATGGTTTACAGAAAAGTTTTGTTCATAAGGTGACGACTTGCTTTTGTTACAACTAAGCAGGAGTACCTACGTTTTTTTGCAATTATAGGGGATAAGGGGAAGGTCAAAATGAATAACATGCTTAAAAAAACAGACGTTATTTTAATTGGTGCTGGTGTTATGAGTGCGACTTTGGGAACTTTACTGAAAGAGCTAGCACCGGAATGGGAAATCAAAGTGTTTGAGAAACTTGCCAATGCAGGAGAAGAAAGCTCTAACGAATGGAATAATGCGGGGACGGGCCATGCTGCACTGTGTGAACTTAACTATACACCTGAAAAATCTGACGGAACGATAAATATTAGCAAAGCTATTAAAATTAATGAACAGTTCCAGATTTCCAGACAGTTTTGGTCTTACCTTGTAAGCAGCAATCTGATTCGTAATCCGCAGGACTTTATTAGGCCAATACCGCATATGAGTTTAGTACAAGGGGAAAAAAATGTAGAGTTTTTGAAAAAGCGTTTTGAAGTGCTTTCGAGCAATCCGTTGTTTCAAGGGATGGAATATTCTGAAGATCCTGAAAAGCTTATGGAATGGATTCCACTTATCATGGAAGGTCGTACATCGAGTGAACCGATAGCGGCAACAAAAATTGACTCTGGAACGGATGTCAACTTTGGTGCTTTAACCCGCATTTTGTTTGACCACTTAAAGAGTAAAAACGTCGAGATAAACTACAAGCATAGTGTCGAGGATATTAAACGTACTAGCGACGGCTTGTGGGAATTGAAAGTGAGAAATGTCGATAATGGCCATGTTGAGCGCCATGCAGCAAAATTTGTCTTTATTGGCGCTGGGGGCGGAAGTTTGCCTTTACTACAAAAAACTGGAATTCCTGAGTCGAAGCATATTGGAGGATTCCCAGTAAGTGGGCTATTTATGGTATGTAAAAATCCAGAAGTGGTAGAGCAGCATCACGCAAAAGTATATGGCAAAGCTAAGGTGGGGGCTCCTCCAATGTCTGTTCCACATCTTGATACAAGATATATCGACAACAAAAAATCATTGCTGTTTGGACCGTTTGCTGGTTTCTCACCAAAGTTTCTAAAAAATGGTTCAAACTTTGATTTAATCCGTTCCATAAAACTGAATAATGTCCTCACGATGTTGGCGGCAGGCATAAAAGAGATGAAATTGACAAAATACCTCATCCAGCAAGTTCTGCTATCGAATGAAAAGCGCATGGAAGAATTACGCGAGTTTGTTCCGACCGCCAAAAGCGAGGATTGGGATATAGTGGTAGCGGGGCAGCGTGTGCAAGTGATCAAAGATACGGAGACCGGTGGCAAAGGAACGCTACAATTTGGTACGGAAGTTATTTGCTCTGCTGATGGCTCTGTGGCTGCGCTACTCGGCGCTTCTCCGGGTGCTTCGACTGCCGTACACGTCATGCTTGAGGTAATAGAAAAATGCTTCCAACAACATCTGAAAGAGTGGGAGCCAAAAATAAAAGAAATGATTCCTTCTTATGGCGTGTCATTAGTAGAAAACCCAGATCTATTCCAAGAAATTCAAGCTTCAACAGCACAGACGCTTGGTCTAAGCAAAAAAGAACTAGTCTATAGTTAAAGCTTTTAATGTAATAAAAATGATATATAGAATGGAGTCAATCATATAGAATATTATTGAAAATAAAACACTCTATGGTGCTTGAACATAGTAGAGTCAGGAACTGTTATTAAAAGGCTCTTTTCTAAAAGATTGTTGCTTTACAACCATAGCTTTTTTTCGACTGTCCAGGCAAGCGACATGCTTGCTATGTCACACTTTAGTGTGAGTCGAAAAGCAACAAAGTTTACGAAAACAGCCTATTAAAAAAACGCCAAAGAACTAATGATTCTTTGGCGTTTGAAAAAGGTGTTGTGTGTCCCGTTCGTTTTAATTTCTAATAAGATAATCGAATGCTCCTAAAGCTGCATTAGCTCCTGAGCCCATCGAAATAATGATCTGTTTGTATGGGTTATTTGTACAATCTCCTGCAGCAAAGACTCCAGGGATATTTGTAGCTCCATGCTTATCTACAATAATTTCACCAAAGCGTGTACGTTCAACCGTTCCTTCTAACCAATCAGTATTTGGTACAAGTCCGATTTGCACAAATACACCTTGTAATTCGATATGTTTCTCTTCCCCTGTGTCACGCTCAACGTAGGTAATACCGTTCACATTGTCTGTACCGGTAATTTCTTTTGTTTGAACGTTCTTTAAAACCGTTACATTTGGGAGGCTATATAGGCGTTTTTGTAGCACGTCATCTGCTTTTAGTTCTGGCATAAACTCAAGTAGTGTTACATGCTTCACAATACCTGCGAGATCAATCGCTGCCTCAACACCAGAATTGCCTCCACCAATAACCGCTACATGTTTACCTTCGAACAATGGACCGTCACAATGAGGACAATAGGCTACACCTTTGTTTTTAAATTCTTGTTCACCAGGAACACCAAGATTGCGCCAACGAGCCCCTGTGGCAATGATAACACTTTTACTTTTTAGAATTGCACCATTTTCGAGTTCCACTTCGAAAAGGTCATTCTTTTCTAAGCGAATAGCACGCTGTGATTTCATCACATCAACATCATACTCTTTCACATGCTCTTCAAGACTTGCTACGAGCTTAGGCCCTTCAGTATGTTTGACACTGATAAAATTTTCAATGCTCATTGTGTCAAGGACTTGTCCGCCAAAACGCTCAGCAACAATACCTGTACGAATTCCCTTACGTGCTGCATAGATGGCCGCACTCGCTCCGGATGGACCTCCTCCAATGACAAGCACATCATATGGTTCTTTAGCCGACAGTTCTTCTGCACTTGGTCCATCGCCTAACTTGGCAAGGATTTCTTCAAGAGTCATACGACCGCCACTAAAGAATTCACCATTTAAGAATACAGATGGAACGGCCATCACATTTTTGCTTTCAGCCTCTTCTTTGAAGGCTGCTCCATCGATCATTGTATGAGTAATACTAGGGTTGAGAATACTCATTATGTTTAGTGCTTGTACGACATCTGGACAGTTGTGGCAACTTAGGCTAACGAAGGTTTCAAAGTGATATTCGCCGTTAATGTTTTTGATTTTATCAATGAGACTTTGATCGATCTTTGGCGGTCTTCCACTAACTTGTAGTAAAGCTAGCACTAACGACGTAAATTCGTGTCCTAAAGGAACACCAGCAAAGATGACACCTGTGTCTTCACCTACACGGTTCACACTAAAGCTCGGTGTTCTCTTTAATTGAGTATTCTCGATCGTAATTTTAGATGACATGGAAGCTAGCTCATCGACAAGAGCTAGCATATCCTTCGATACGTCATCAGAACCTGCACTCACTTTAATGACGATATCGTTTTCCATAAGTTGAAGGTACTGGTTTAACTGTGCTTTAATATCTGCTTCAAGTACCATTTATCAATCGCACTCCTTAAATTTTTCCTACAAGATCAATGCTTGGCTTAAGTGTTTCTGCACCTTCCTGCCATTTAGCAGGGCAAACTTCACCCGGATTATTGCGTACATATTGTGCCGCCTTAATTTTATTAATAAGTGTACTTGCATCACGACCGATGCCGTCTGCGTTAATTTCAACAGCTTGGATAACCCCGTCTGGATCAATGATAAAAGTACCGCGATCTGCAAGACCTGTTTCTTCGTTTAGTACTTCAAAGTTGCGAGAGATTGTTTGTGAAGGGTCACCAATCATTGCGTACTGAATTTTTCCAATTGTTTCTGAGCTATCGTGCCAACCTTTGTGTGTAAAGTGAGTATCCGTTGAAATTGAGTATACTTCAACACCGAGTTTCTTTAGTTCCTCGTAATGATTTTGAAGATCTTCAAGTTCTGTTGGGCAAACAAATGTAAAGTCTGCAGGATAGAAGCAAAATACACTCCATTGACCTAATAGGCTTTCATCTGTAACATCGATAAACTCACCATTTTTATAAGCTTTTGCTTTGAACGGTTTTACTTTAGTTCCAATTAATGACATATTCAATCTTCCTCCTTCATGGTAATAAATTAAAATTATTATAATCACAAATTTATTATTATATAAAATTGTATTTTTGTAAAGAAAAAAGATTTTTTAATAGAAATTAAAATGACTATTTAACAAATAATACATCTATAAATCCACTTGCCTTAAGGAATAAAAGCTATTGAAAAGAAAAAATCATTTGACATAGCAAGCGTGTCGCTTGCCTGGACAGTTGAAAAGCTAAGGTTGTAAAGCAACAATCTTTTAGAAAAGAGCCAATTTTAAAAGGGACGACTGACGAGTAGTTGTTTCATCATCATTTTCGATGATGATTAAGATAGATGGAATTCGAGAGTGTTACTACCTCTTGACGGCGGAATTAATGTCAGACACCAACTTTTTTTCTTCATCATTCGGAACGAGAAACGATCGTGAAAAAGGAGATGAATCCTGTAGGAACAAAGGTAGCTGAGTTGGTGCGAGGGAATATCCGTTATTTCGATCATTCGTCAGGAACGCCTATTTATCAAGCGTTAAAAGCATTGAAAGGGTTTTAAAAAAGCGAAAAAGGCACAAGCAAGCAGGATGAGAGGACTAGAAAGCGCTTACATAAATTAAGTTATTTAAACCAAATATATCCAACAAATGAAAACATCAAAAAATCTCCCACAAACTCTTGACTCAATCTTTTCTTCTTATACATCTAGAGGAAGTATTGTTTGCGTGTTATAATTTTCAGTAGAAATCATTTCATTGCTCATAAAAAATCGTTCTTTCTGTAAAGTTTGGGTTGGTCACCTTCATTTTACTAGATTGGACGATTTTTTTGTGCATTTTATTAAGAAAATCATAAAAATAGGGGCCCCAAAAAGTCAGCTACACTGACTTTTTGAACAGCCCCTATTTGACGTTTACAATTATTGTTCAATTTTTCTTGTCGATTACAAAAAATCAAGTGCATGTTCTATTGACAGTACCTAATTGTATAGAGGAAGGGATATGAATCCCCATGAAATATAAACCTAACTTTTTTACACTCTTATTGTTGATTGATCAGTTTCCGGTTTTTTTATTTCAGAATTATTTGTGTACCATATGAATTTACCTGTGAATCCATAAATGATTGAAATAATCACAACCAAAAAGTTAAACCACAGGAATGGGAGATATGATAATGTAGATACCCCTAGTACAGTCGCCATATATACTCCTCCGTCTGACCATGGGACCATTGGTGTAGTAACAGTACCTCCAGCCTCTGTATTTCTTGATAGAACACGTTTGTCAATTTTTAAGCGCTCATAGTTTTCTTCGGTTATTTTACTAGCTGTAATTAGTGATACGTAAGCAGCACCGCCAAAGAAATTCCCAAAAAAACCAGCAAGTAAAGTTGAAAGTGTTAGTTTTCCAGCATTATTTGCCCATGAGAGCATGTTATTGCAAATTACTTTTAATATCCCAACTTGTTCCATCAATCCGCCTAAACCAAGGGCAAATATGATTAAAATGATCACCTCAAACATCCATGCAATACCACCGCGATTTAATAAATTGTCAATAAAATCAACACCTGATTCAATTGAATATCCATTGTAAGAAGTTTTAATTGCTTCTAATAATGTCATGTCTTGGAAGAGATAAGCCCAAATGGCACCTAGTAATGCCCCGAAAGTGATAGTTGGAATAGATGGCTTTTTTAGCGATAGCATCAAAATAACAGTGATTGCAGGAATTAGCATATACCATTCTATATGAAAATATTTTGCTAATGAGGACATGGCATCTTCAGCTTGTGATAGGCTTGGAGATCTATCAATGTACAAAAAACCCACTAATAAGTACAATATACTTGCTCCAACAAATGCAGGAGTACTCACAAAAAGCATTGAACGAATATGTTCCACCAAATCTACTTTTGATAATGAAGCGGTCATAACAGTTGTATCAGATAAAGGTGAAAGCTTATCTCCAACGTATGCACCTGAAATGACTGCCCCAGCCACTAGTGGGAGGGGAATACCAAAGCTATGACCGATTCCCATCATTGCAATTCCAGCTGTGCCAGCTGTACCAAATGAAGTCCCTGTTGCTAAAGAAGTAACTGCACAGATGACAAATGTTGCAAAAAGGAAAATACTTGGGTTAATAATACTTAAACCATAGTATATGATACTAGGCACAATTCCGCCCGCAATCCAAGTTCCAATTAGAGCGCCTACTGTAGTTAAAACTAATACTGCTTCCATGCCTTGATTTATTCCATTTAATAAGCCTTTTTGCATGTCTCTATAAGTATGTCCAAGTTTTAAACCTAAGAAAATAACTAAAAACCAAGAAACGAATAGGGCAAGTTGTATAGGTAGACTTAAAACACCAATGAATAAATACATAATGAGAATGAAACCAATTAATACAATGGACACCTCAGCAATATTCGGTAATCGTGTTTTTTTACTCATTACATGAACCCCTCCTAATGGTTATATTTAGATTTAAATTAATATTATGAAAATTCAGTAAATAAATATAAGGAGTAGATTCTATAAAAGAATCTACGGAAAATACCGATGAACAAGCTTTGGCTCCAACGGAACATGAAAATGATCGTCTTTTACAAAGGAATTAATGAATTCCTGTCATTGGAGGTATAAGAAGAAACCCTCCTTTTAACGGGTCATTTTTGTCATAGATGAACTGGTGCATACCTGTCACCCATGCGGACCCAGTAATTTCTGGTATAACCGCATCAAATTCTTTTATTTTTGTGACATCGACTATCTTCGATTTGAAAAGGCTTCCAATAATACTTTCATGAACAAAGAGTTCATTAATTTTTATTTCATTGCGTGCGTACAAGGCGGCAAGTTTTGCCGAGGTGCCTGTGCCACAAGGTGAACGGTCAATTCCTCCTGGTGGTACCACAACTGTATTTTTGCAATGTGCTTGTTCATTAGTAGGATCTGTATAGAACTCAATATGAGTCAATCCCTTAATAAAAGAGTGTTCGGGATGAATAACATCGGTTGTTTGATTGATTGTATCGCGAATTTTAACAGCAGTATCGATGATTTTTGCGGCATTTTCTGGTACAAGTTCTAACCCGATTGTTCTTGCATCGATAATACCGTAAAAGTTCCCACCGTAGGCAATATCGCAATATACTTCTCCGATATTTTCAACATTAACACGTATACTCTTTAATAAAAATGAAGGGATATTACGAAATGTCACTTCTTTTGCCTGACCATTTTCTACTTTGATTTTCACTTTTACTAAACCAGCTGGTGTATCTAATTTCAAATCCGTATAAGGTTCTTGAACCGGTACTAGCCCTGCTTCAACTAGTGCTGTACAAAAACCAATCGTATCGTGTCCGCACATTGGTAAATAGCCGCCGGTTTCGATATAGATGACACCTACATCTGCTTCAGGATGACAAGGCTCTATAAGTAAAGCACCTGACATCACATCATGACCTCTTGGTTCAAACATAAGGAATTTTCGAATCCAATCATATTCCTCTTTCATGTGAAGCATTTTCTCAGACATCGTTTTTCCTTCTAACTTCGGAAGTCCGTTAATAACTGTTCTTGTAGGGTTTCCTCCGGTATGAGTATCAATCGTATGAAAGATTTTTTGAAATTTCATGAACGAGCAACTCCTTCTTTCGTTTTAAAGCGATCGTATCTTAATGGTTCGATGGGAACTGATGTGTGTGATTCTTCCCTGATTAATTCGTCGATTAGTTTCCCTGTGATAGCAGCTAAACTAATTCCATCACCTTCGTGACCAGCAGCAATATAAAATCCAGGGACTTCATCAACGTGAGAGATAATAGGTAGATGATCTTCTGTCCATGGGCGTAGACCCGCATAAGTTCTAATGACTAACATATCAGCCATTTTAGGATAAAACCGAATTGCACGACGTGCCACGCATTTGATAACATCAATATTCACGGTTGTATTAAATCCCACGAATTCTCTACTGCTTCCAATCAAAAAATTTTGACTTTCTGTTGGTTCAAATACTAAAGCTACGCCATACTTTTCAGTTAAAGGATCTACTTTTCGTTTGCCACCAAACTTCGACATTAGGTAACCAAATTCCATAACTTTTCTAAGACCAACAGGCTGTTGCCTCGATGCAACAATAATATGGCCTTTTCTTGGTTGAATGGGAATGGAAATGCCAAGCATCTTTCCGATTTTGGAAGCCCATACCCCAGCGGCATTTACGACTTTTTTGGCTATAAATAATCCGTTTGTTGTTTCGATTTCAAAGTCTCCCGTAGTTAATTTTTTGATTAACTGAACTTCAGTATGGGTGTAAACTTCAACTCCTCTTTTTTTTGCTCCTTCTGCTAGTGCGAATGAAAACATGTAAGGATTAACAGTTGAATCGGTTTTACATTCTAATCCTCCTAATAAGTCATCAGCAAAAAAAGGGGATTCTTGCTTAATATCGCTTTGATCTAGCATTCGAAAAGGAAGTCCCGCTTCTTTTTGCCGTGCCACCCATTTTTCTGCGGCCATCATTTCTTCTTCAGTTTCACACACTAAAATACTGCCGGGTGCTCGATATTCAAAGTGGTACTCTAATTCTTTACTTAATTCGTCTACTAATTTCTGGCTAGCTAAAGACATTTGGCTATCGAATCCTGGATCTTTATCAATCGCTAGTATGTTTCCGTCACATCTGGATGATGTCCCACTTGCTAATTCGTTTTTTTCTAATACGGCTACACTTAGCCCCGATTTTGATACGTAATAAGCAATAGCACTGCCAATAATTCCTCCTCCTACGATGATTATTTCAAATGTTTTTTTCAACATCCTCCCTCCTTTCACCCATTATAAAGAGCAAAAACTATGCCAACAGAAAACGGTTGCAACTTATTTATAATTGACAAAATATTTTTACATATATAATATAATTGTGTATAAAATTTTATAATATGTAAAAAATATTAGACATCATATAGGGGGATGGGTGTGAATTATAAGCTTCCTAGTTTAGAAGAAATTGTTAACCGGGACTTTGTTGTTTTTAAATCTAAAAAAGAAATGATCAGTGCTGCTGATGCTGATGCGGCTTTTCTTATAGATCAAGATGTCTTTTATATCATCGGTTTTGATCCGCTAAAGCTGTCAAAAAGTATGATGGTGGATTGTGACACACCCATAGAAGAAGTAGTGAAATATGTAAAAAAATATCGTTGTTTATTGGTAAAAGACCATGCAGGAAGCCCTATTGGATTTATTGACTCTGGGATTGTGAGCGACTGTTTATTCAACTCTTTTAGGTGCTTGCGCGCTTTTTTCGATACTGTATTAGAAACAATGGATGCATCCTGCACGGTGATTGATAAAGATGAAACGGTATGTGCTTGGACAGAAGGAGCAGAAAAAATTTTTTCTATCCCGAGAGACGATATCATCGGCAAACCTGTTACAAGCTTCTTTGAACCGGATATGCTGGAAATTTTAAAAACGTTAAAGCATGGGCGAAAACTTCATAGGCATCGTCATCAGCCAAGACCTGATTTGTTTGTGTTAATTAATTCTAACCCCGTTTACCTCGATGGAAAGATCATCGGTGCAGTGGTGTCTGAAACAGACATTACAAGTCAAGTACGCCTAAACCAAGAATTGTTTAATATGTCCACCGAGGTTCATCGATTAGAGCAGGAGGTGGCGAGATTAAGACCTTCGAACGATCCGTTTAGCACGATAAAAGGGAGAAGCAGAGCGATTAGGAAAACGATTGAAATGGCCCGAAAGGTTAGTTCAGCTAAGTCAACCGTTTTGATATTAGGGGAGAGCGGGGTTGGAAAAGAATTATTTGCTAAAGCCATTCATGATGCACGTGAGACACCCAACGCTCCATTTATACCTATAAATTGTGGGGCAATTCCAGCGTCTTTGTTTGAAAGTGAGTTATTTGGCTATGAAAGGGGAGCGTTTTCGGGGGCAGACCAAAGAGGGAAAAAAGGAAAAATAGAATTGGCGAGAGGTGGAACATTATTTTTGGATGAAATCGGTGAAATGCCAATGGAAATGCAAGTTAAGTTATTGCGAGTGTTGCAGGAAAAGAAATTTTATAGAATAGGAGGGACAAAGGAAATCGACGCAGATTTCAGAGTAATTGCTGCGACGAATAGAAATTTAGAGGATATGGTGAAAGAAGGGAAATTTAGAGAAGATTTGTTTTATCGCTTAAACGTCATAAGCATTAATATCCCTCCTTTAAGGGAAAGAAAAGAAGATCTAATCGAACTGACTCATTACTTTTTGTATGAATTTTCTATAAGATATAACAGACCAATTCATGGTATTTCTCAAGAAGTAATGAATGAATTATTTAACTATAGTTGGCCTGGGAATGTACGTGAACTTCGAAATGTTATTGAACGTTTGGTAGTGCTTGCTGCAGATGGAATTATAAAAATAGAGGATTTGCCTTTTGTTCATCAAGTCGATAACCACAGTGTGAACATTTATAATCAGTTTGAAGAGACTAACGCTGACGTTGATAAAATCTTATCACTTAAAGAAGAATTAGAGATGTGCGAAAAAAAAATTATTGAGAGAGTGCTTCGAATAGAAAATGGAAATAAACAAGCGTGTGCGAAGAGATTAGGTGTTACACGAGCAACGTTATACAATCGAATGAAGAAACTCGGTATTAAAATGTAATTTTCTGCGTACCTATTGGCATGTTTTTTGCAAGTTATAATTACAGAATCTATACTATCTACTATTCATTGAATGAGGAGGGAAACACATGAAGACCTCAACAGATTTTATTGTATGTCGATGCGAAGAAGTCTCTTACCAAAATATAGTTGAAACATCTATAAAATACAAATGTTCATCAAGGGAACTGAAATTAAGAACTCGTGCTGGTATGGGATTTTGCGGTGGGAGAACGTGTCGATATCTTATTGATATGATTGCTGCTGATTATGACGAAAAAAATACTATGACTCTCAACACCCCACTTAAATATCAAGCTCCCGTAAGACCTGTTACATTCGGATTGTTAGGTGATCTAAAATGAATAATCGTATTATTAACCATCCAGTTTTAGGTGAAATAAAAAATCGCAAAAAGATACCATTTCATTTTAATGGTCAATATTATGAGGCGTATGAAGGAGAAACTATTGCAGCAGCGCTTTTGGCCAATAATATTCGCATATTGCGTTTTCATGAAGAAAGTGGCACAGCAAGAGGAATTTATTGCAATATTGGGCATTGTTTTGAATGCAGAGTAACTGTAAATGGTTGTAATAATGTAAGAGCCTGCATTACTTTAGTGGAAGAAAATATGGATATTCATAACGGAAAAAGACAACCAACACCAATTAAAGATTTGTTTAAAGGGGAAAATAACATATGAGCGAATTAGTCATTATTGGAGCTGGACCAGCAGGATTAGCTGCGTCAATTGCTGCAAGAGAATGTGGTCTTAAGGTAACATTAATTGATGAATTTATAAAACCGGGAGGAAGATTATTAGGGCAACTTTATAAGGAAAACGATGGAACATGGTGGAACGGTATTAAAGAAACTGATAAATTAGTTGCTCGAGCAGATAATCTAGGAGTAGAAATTAAATGTGGAATATCAGTTTATCACTTGGATAAATATGAACATGGGTGGAGTGTTTACACAAACGATGGAATTATGCAAACCCCATATGTTTTATTAGCAACAGGTGCAGCCGAATATCCAATACCAATGTCAGGATGGACTTTGCCTGGAGTGATGTCAGTAGGGGCTGCACAGGTAATGACTAATGTTCATCGTGTAAAAGTTGGAAAAAAGGGAGTTATCATTGGGGCTAATATTCTTTCCTTTGCGATCATGCATGAACTAAAGCTTGCCGGACTTAATATTGAGTGTATGATATTACCTCCGAAAAATGAGATATCAAAGACGGCCGCTGATCCAATGGAAGTGATGAAAAGTTTATTAAGAGCATCCCACTTAGCTCCATCCTCTATATTAAGATTAGGAAGTCGATTAATGATAAATGAATCATTACGTAAGTTAGCACTTCGTTTTTTCCCGAAAAAAGGCATAAGTGTATGGGGAATACCTTTTCATTTGCGGAAGGCAGCTATTGAAATAATAGGTGAGAAACAAGTAGAAGGGGTAAAAATAGCGGATATCACAGTAGATGGAGAGCCTATTAATGGAACTGAAAAAATAATACCAGTTGATTTTGTTTGCATATCTGGAGGACTATATCCACTTGCAGAATTAGCTGCAGTGGCTGGGTGTCCATTTCGCTATATTCCTGAACTGGGCGGGCATATCCCACAACATAATGAACGAATGGAAACACCTTTAAAAGGTCTATATGTTGCAGGAAATATTACTGGAATTGAAGGAGCTAAAGTCGCAATAGCACAGGGATTTGTAGCTGGTTATTCAATAGCGGATAACGCGGGAATATCGACAGAAACCGTAAAGCAGAAATTACAACAAGCAATTAAAAACGTAAAATACATTCGTGAAAAGGCAATTATTCAGTTTTATCCAAATGTCAAAGAAAATAGAGAAAAACTGTATGGTACGTATCAATATATTTAGTTAGGAGAATGGATGGTATCACATGATAAATTCTATGAGACCATCCATTTTTTAGTAATTAAAAATCACCCAGTGATGTATGCAATCACTGGGTGATTTTTATAGAAAATATGCTTAAAAATGATATTTAATGGCACAAGTCTTAATTTGAGAGTAAAAATCAAGCGCTGATTGCCCTTGTTCCCTTGAATGAGAGCTTGATTGCTTCATCCCACCAAATGGCGCCTGATACTCCACACCAGCTGTTTCCTGGTTGACTCTCACCATTCCAACTTCCGCTTCTTCTAGGAAACGATGAGCTTTTGATAAATCAGTGGTAAAAATAGAAGCGCTTAATCCATAAACGGTTTCGTTACATAACTGAATTGCTTCATCATAGTCTTTAGCAACTAGTACAGTTGTTAATGGACCAAATATTTCCTCCTGAACTAACTTATGTTGTGTATTTATTCCACCTACCACCAGCGGTCTAATAAAATAACCATCATTATTGCTTTCAATAGTTCCCTGTGCAATAATTTCCGCTTCATCATTAGCTATTTTTACGTAAGAAGAGACAGTTTCATATTGGTCTATAGATGCAACAGGGCCAAGATATGAATCTGAAAGGAGTGGATTTTTAGCTTTTAATAAAGAGACTTCTTCACTAAATGATTTCATAAAAGTGGAGTAAATGTCTTCTTCAACAATGATGCGGCTGGTTGCTGTACATTTTTGACCAGCTGAACGGAAAGCACCACTTAATATCATAGGAATCGTTTTTTCGATATCAGCATCACGAAGGATAATAGCTGCATTTTTGCCCCCCATTTCAGTTTGATACTTAATATTTCGTTTGCCGCAAATGGAAGCGACTTGCTTGCCGACATTCGATGAGCCCGTAAAACTAACAGCATTGATATTCGCACTTTCGAGAAGGGTATTCCCCACTTCTCGGCCTTTTCCAATGATAAGATTTAAAACTCCGTTCGGGAGTCCTGCTTGTTGGAATATTTCCATTAACTTCGTTGCAGACAGCGCTGCGTTTTCTGCTGGTTTCCATATAACTGAATTCCCGCAAATAAGAGCGGGAGCAATTTTCCAAATAGGAATGGCCACTGGAAAATTCCATGGTGTAATAATTCCTACTATTCCTAATGGAACGCGTTTGGAATATTGTAGCACATTTTTATCACTTGAAGGAATGACATCTCCATTTGAGCGCGTGCCTTCCGCGGCGTAATAACGCAATAAGTTGATTCCCCGTACTACTTCACCTCGCATCTCACCAATCGGTTTTCCCATTTCCCTACTTGCAAGCACGGCTAATTCCTCAAGATGATTTTCCAATGCTTCTGCCATCTTATACAGGTAGTTGCCCCGTTCAATTCCTGTCATGTTCGACCATATTTTGAATCCTTCTTTTGCTGCCCTTTCCGCTTCAAATACATGTTTGTCGGAAGAATAGTAAAGGATGCCAACTTCTTCTTGGAGGTTGGAAGGGTTATAGACAATGGTTTCGTTTTCTTCAATCGATACCCATTCTCCACCTATAAAATTTTTAGATTCAATTAGCGATTTTGTGTTCATAATCTGACCTCCCAATCGATGTTTTTATCAGTATTTCAGTTATTAATTCAAATGATTTTAATTTTTTTAGAAACTTAAAGGATAAGGAAGACTCCTTACCCTTTCTATTACAACAATTAATATTGAACTTTTTCCATTGCCCTCTCGAAGTCCTTTCTTACCTTTTCATATTCTTCTTGAGGTAATGGCAGTCTAGGTGGACGTGCAGGACCAACAGGTTGTCCAGCTAATTCCATCATATACTTAATGTATTGAACCAATTGAGGGCTAGCATCGTAATGAAATAAAGGAAGGAGACGACGGTAAAGTTTCAATGCTTCGTCTATTTTTTTATCTTTGGCTAAATTGAATAATCTAACTCCTTCTTTAGGTAATGCGTTAGGAACACCGGAAATCCATCCTGTTGCTCCTACCACCGGACCTTCTAATGATAAATCATCAACGCCGACCATGACTTCTAAATCTGTTCTATCTAGAATATCATGCATGCGGCGGATATCACCAGAGAATTCTTTTACGGCAACAACATTTTCAAATTTTGCAATCTCTTCAAGCAAATCAGGAGTTAAATCCGTTGGATAATCCCTAGGGTTATTATAAGCAACAATAGGTATACCTACTTTATTAATGGCTTCATAATGGGAGATAATCTCGTTTCTCAAAGGTTTGTAGTTAATAGGCGGAAGTACCATTACACCTTCGGCACCAGAGTCTTTTGCATGTTCAACCCATTTTATTACTTGTTGTGTAGATGGGGCAGCTGCACCAACAACGACCGGCACACGCCCTCGAGAAGCTTCAATGACAGTTTCGACAACCTTTGCTCTCTCCTCAGGAGTAAAAGTAGCATATTCACCGAGTGATCCTGTAGGAACTAGTCCTTGTACTCCTTCTTGAATAAGCCAATCGCATAGTTCATACAACCTTTTGTAATCGACTTCAAAATTTGCTGTAAATGGAGTGACAAGCGCAACATAAACTCCCTCAAACTTTGCCATTTACAATTCCCCTTTCTGTTTAATTTCTATTCATAACTTTATAATGCAAAATCCGTACCAACAGTTTTCTTGATAATTATGTAAATTTTTTTATACATATAACAAATCATTATGTATAAAAAAATTTACAGTGTATAAAAAATTTAAAAAAGACACCTAAATATAAATGATATTAGATGTTTTTTATCTGAAGGGTTTAAGTTGATTTGATTGATAGCTGAAAGAGCCAATTTATTTGATTTTCTTTTAAAGATCTAATTTTACAAAATACCCATATATGTAAACCTATATCAAAACATTCTTATAATTACAAACATTTACAAATATTATTCTTTGTTATGTATCACAAAAAATATTAACTAATTTCGTGAGGGCTCCTCTATGAAAAAGAATAGTCAATGTTTAAAATGATATAAAAGATTTAAAATTATGAAAATTCAATATCGAGGGGGTAAATAAAATGAGAAAAGTTTTTTTGATTTGCTTAGTAATATTTTTAATGGTTGTAACCGGTTGTTCTGGTAAAAATCAAAAGAGTACTGTGGAAGAAACGAGTATCGAGCCGAAAGCGGGAGGGGAACTTGTTATTAGTGATGCAACAGACGCCAATACACTTGATCCTCATAAAGCGACAACAGCCGCATCTATGCGCTACATAGAAAATATGTACAGTACATTGTTGCGCTACAAAAGTGGCACTTACGGTGAATTAGAAGGAGATTTAGCAAAAGAATATTCTATATCTGAGGATGGAAAGGTATATACGTTCAAGCTTCATGAAGGTGTAAAGTTCCATAACGGCGATCCTTTAACTTCAAAAGATGTAAAGTACTCCATTGAAAGAATTATAGCAAATGAGGTTCGAGCCCCACAATTTGAATTTGTAGAAAAAATTGAGACACCAGATGATCACACAGTTGTTATTACATTAAAACAACCAGTAGCACCGTTTTTAACGTTTTTAGCATATCCTATGAATGCAATTGTAAATAAAAATGTTGTTGAACAAAATAACGGTAGTTTAGATAAAGCAGACGCAGGCAGTGGACCGTTCCAATTAGTAGAATGGAAAAAAGATCAACACTTAATTTTAGAGAAATTTCCTGATTATTTTGTAAAAGGGAAGCCTTATTTAGATAAAGTAATTTGGAAGCCCATTGCCGATAATACAGCTAGAACAACAGCTCTTCGCAATAAAGAAATTGATATTATGTTGCAAGTAGAGCCTCAAGATATTAAAAAGCTTGAAAATAACAATGGTTTTGTAGTGAAATCAGTTACGGGTACATTCTGGGAATATTTAGGTCTTAATACTTCTAAAGGTCCTCTAGCTAATAAAAAAGTTCGCCAAGCAATCGCTTGGGCTATCGATCGTGAATCTCTTAATAAATTAGTAAAATTCGGACAA
This sequence comes from Bacillus alveayuensis, assembly GCA_030812955.1. Classification (GTDB taxonomy): domain Bacteria; phylum Bacillota; class Bacilli; order Bacillales; family Aeribacillaceae; genus Bacillus_CB; species Bacillus_CB alveayuensis. Next base: position 15,813 of record JAUSTR010000012.1, on the reverse strand, counting down.
GCAAAAGTGTTAACTGGAGGACCAATCCCTGAAGGACATTGGGCTCATGATAATTCAAATATTTATCCGAAACGTGATTTAGAAAAAGCTAAACAATTAATGAAAGAAGCAGGATATGAGAAAGGCTTTAAAGTCACTCTAAAAGTTAGTCCTAAACAAGATCAAGTTAATGCTGCTCAAATTATTAAGCAACAACTAAAAGAAATTGGTATCGAAGTAGAAGTATTAACACAAGAACCTAGTATTTTCTTCGATGCATTAGGAAAGAAAGACTTTGAAATGACAGTAGTAGGTTGGGTTGGATTTGTTGATCCTGATGAATATTTATATAACATCTTCCATACTGGCGAAATTTGGAATCAACAAAATTACTCTAATCCGAAAGTAGATGAATTACTTGAGAAAGGTCGAGTAACAATTGACCAAGAAGAACGTAAAAAAATTTACGCAGATGCACAAAAGCTAATTGCAGAAGATGCCCCAATGGTGTTTCTATATGTTAATAAACAAACATCTGCATTTGTTGATAGCGTAAAAGATTTCGATGTAAATCCTACTGTAACAACTATTTCTCTTCGTGATACTTGGTTAGATCGTTAATAAATAAAGGTAAAATGGGGGTGGCTCATAAGGGTTTGTATATCCTTTGGAGACACCCTCAATCAATGAACCATCTTTTTTTAGATTAGTAGTGTTGCTGAAAGTTTTTTTCTCATTGGATGACTCAACAAGTAAACGTTAGAAGTGAAAAAACTGAGGGAAAAACGAAGGGAGAAGAGAAAATGGTAAAATTTATTTTAAAGAGAATATTTATTGCGATCCCTGTTTTATTCGGGATATCTATCATTGCCTTTTTCTTAGTTCGACTTGTTCCCGGTGATACCGTTACAGCAATGTTAGGTGCTAATTATAATGAAGAACAAGCTGAAGTATTGCGTAGTAAGTACGGTTTAGATAAACCGCTAATGGTACAATATTTTATTTGGATATCGAATGTGTTACAAGGTGATTTTGGCGAATCTACTTTTACAAGTCAGCCTGTAATAAGTGCTATTATGGAGAGATTACCCGTTACCATTGAGTTAACAATCCTTAGTTTACTTTTTGCTATTATCATAGCAATTCCATTAGGTAGCATTGCCGCTATACGTAGAAATACGTTAATTGATTATTTTGCTAGTTTTTTTGGTTTGATTGGTATCTCAATTCCTCGATTTTGGTTAGCGACAATTATGATTTTGTTGCTTTCTTTAAAGATGGGACGGCTTCCATCTGGAGGATTCGTAAGTTTTTTTGAAGATCCAATTGCTAATCTCCAATGCATGGTTATGCCAGTCATTGCGATGGGAACATCTGTTGGAGCAGTCATAATGAGGATGACTCGTTCAACAATGTTGGAAGTCATCGGACAAGAGTATATTAAAATGGCTAGAGCGAAAGGTGTTCCAAATAGCTTATTAGTTTGGAAACATGCTTTAAAAAATGCGTTAATCCCTGTGGTGACAGTCATTGGAATTCAAGCTGGTTATCTTATGGGGGGAACTGTTGTAATTGAGCAAATTTTCTCGCTCCCAGGAATAGGATTATTAGCCCTTCAAGCGATTACAAATCGCGATTATGCGTTGCTACAAGGAACGATTCTTTTTATTGCGAGCGCTTTTGTTATCATTAATTTATTTGTGGATATAATATATGCCTTCTTAGACCCAAAAATTCGTTATTAAGGAGGAATTTTAATTGAAAGAGTTTTGGTATCGTTTTTATAAAAATAAATTAGCCTTTTCAGGTTTAATCATAATGGTTGTTTATGCCATATTAGCTTTACTTGCTCCTTTAATTGCTCCGTATGGACCATTAGAAATGCATCCAGATCAAATGTTAAGTGCTCCAAATTCGGAACATATATTCGGGACTGATCAATTTGGTAGGGATATATTCAGCCGAATTATTTACGGTACGCAAATTTCCTTGAAAGTTGGAACTATTTCCGTTGGGATCTCATTAATATTAGGTGTGACAATGGGAGTTGTTGCAGCGTATTACGGAAAATGGGTCGATTCTCTCGTGTCACGAACTACAGACGTACTTTTTTCCTTTCCAGATATTTTGCTTGCGTTAGCTCTAATGGCGGTATTAGGAACAAGCTTAACCAATGTCATGATTGCAATTGGAATTGTTTACACTCCAATTTTCGCACGTCTTACGCGTGGATCAGTTCTTTCTATTAAAAATTCGCTATACGTAGAAGCTGCCCGTTCCATTGGGGTTAGTAATTTGCAAATAGTGTTGCGCCATATTCTCCCAAATGTCATGGCTCCCATTATTGTACAAGCAACATTGTCATTTGCTCTTGCGATTTTGACTGAAGCAGCACTTAGCTTCTTAGGATTAGGAGTCGAGCCTGACACACCTTCATGGGGAATTATGTTAAATGAAGGAAAAGACTTTATGGAGACAGCTTGGTGGATTGCTGTTTTTCCTGGGTTAGCTATTACTCTCGCTGTTTTAAGCTTAAATGTTATGGGGGACGGAATGCGAGATGCGTTAGATCCACATTTGAAAGATGAAGTGATGTAGGAAAGGTGGAGGAACCGATGAATGATGTCGTGTTAAAAGTAAAAGATTTGAAGTGTCACTTCCATACACGAAAAGGTATTGTTAAAGCAGTTGACGGAGTCAATTTCGAAGTAAAAAAAGGAGAAATTCTTGCTATTGTTGGTGAATCAGGTAGTGGCAAAAGTGTTACATCACAAGCAATTATGAGACTGATTGGTCAAAAGAATAATGAAAGGATTGAAGGTAAAATTTTTTTTCGTGGAGAAAACCTTTTAGAAAAATCAGAAGAAGAAATGCGACGTTTGCGTGGGAACCGTATTTCTATGATCTTTCAAGATCCAATGACATCTTTAAATCCCGCTTATCGGGTTGGAAGCCAAATTGCAGAAGTTCCACAAATTCATGAAAAGAAAGATAAAAAATCTTCATGGTCTATTGCTATTGATATGCTTCATAGAGTAGGTATTCCTTCTTCTGAAGAGCGTGCCAACGATTACCCACATCAATTTAGCGGAGGAATGAGGCAACGTAGCGTTATTGCGATGGCATTAGCCTCTAATCCAGACTTATTAATTGCCGATGAACCAACAACAGCATTGGATGTGACGATCCAAGCACAAATATTAGATTTGATGAATGATTTAAGGAATCAAATGGGTACGGCTATTATAATGATCACACATGATTTAGGGATAGTTGCAGAATTATGTGATTCTGTTGCTGTCATGTATGCTGGGCGTATTGTTGAACAAGCACCTATAAAGGAACTTTTTGCATCACCTAAACATCCATATACAAGAGGTTTGCTTGCTTCCTTGCCTAAACCAGGTATAAGAGAACGATTAACACCAATTGAAGGGCAACCTCCGAACCTTCATGATGTTCCAAAAGGTTGTATGTTTGCTCCCCGTTGCCCTCACGCACATGAGAAATGTAGTGAACAGCCAATGCTAAATAACATTAACGAACATCATAAGGTGGCATGTTGGTTAGAGGAGGAGATGTAAAGATGACTCAAGAATTGATTAAGGTGGAAAATTTAAAAAAATATTTCGAAAGTTCATCAGGCTTTATATCTAAAGAAAAAAAAGTCATCAAAGCAGTTGATGGTGTGTCATTCCAAATTAATAAAGGGGAAACTCTTGGCATTGTTGGGGAATCTGGATGCGGAAAGTCAACAATGGGACGAATGCTTATGAGGTTAATAAAACCGACAGAGGGGAAAATTTTCTTTGAAGGCATTGATTTAACAGCGCTTAAAGGAAAATGGTTAAAAGAACAACGAAAAAACTTTCAAATGGTGTTTCAAGATCCATATGCTTCTTTAAATCCACGCATGACGGTTTATCAAATTATGGAGGAACCGATGAGAACACATGGTTTATATATAGGGAAACGTAAGGAGAAAATAAAAGAATTACTAGATATTGTTGGTATTCCATCATCATATATGGATCGTTACCCTCATGAATTTTCTGGTGGTCAAAGACAGCGAATTGGTATTGCAAGAGCTTTAGCTGTCGAACCGAAATTTATTGTTGCGGATGAACCAGTGGCAGCACTAGATGTTTCCATTCAAGCACAAATTTTAAATTTACTAGTTGATTTACAAAAAGAGTATGGTTTGACGTATTTATTTATTGCACATGATTTAAGTGTTGTGCAGTACATTAGTAAACGGGTAGGCGTGATGTATCTTGGGCAAATTGTAGAGTTAAGTGACAGCGATGAATTGTATGGAAATCCTTTACATCCATATACGAAAGCTTTATTTTCTGCTATTCCAGTAGCAGATCCTTTTGTGAAAAAGGAAAGGATCCAGTTGTATGGGGAATTACCAAGCCCTTTGAATCCTCCAAAAGGATGTAAGTTCCATACTCGTTGTCCGTTAGCGAGTAAAGAATGTCAAATAAAAGAACCAGAACTTAAAGATGTAGGGAATGGGCATTACGTTGCCTGCCATGCAATTTAGAGAAGGAGACGACTAAGAAAATGAAATTGAACACATTTTCAATACTAGCGAAATGTAAAGAAACAGGCATGTTTGGAGCAGCTGTAGCTTCGAATTTCCCTGGTTTAGGTGCCCATTCGCCCTATATAGAAGCAGATGCTGGTATCATCCAAACGCAAGGATGGGTAAATCCTTCACTAGGATTAAAGGGCATTCAATTGTTACGGGAAGGAGCCACTTCCCATGAAGTTATGAATGAATTATTGTTTCAAGACCCTGGACGAGAACTCCGACAAGTTGCTGTAATGGATCGTTACGGAAACTGTTCTGTCTATACTGGTAGTGAAAACGACGATATAAAAGGGCATATAATCGGTGATCAATACTGTGTATTAGGAAATATTTTAGCAAATCAACACGTTTTACCATCAATGGAAACTGCTTTTTTAGAAACGGAAGGAAATTTGGCAGAAAGATTATTAACCTCTCTGCTAAAAGGTGAAGAAGCTGGGGGTGATCGACGAGGTAAGAAAGCAGCTGTTATTAAAGTAGAAGCGATCAAAGGGTTTCCTTATGTTGATTTCCGTGTTGATGATCATCCTGATCCGGTTAAGGAGCTGACAAATATATATTATCGTAATAAAGGTGTATTAATTGATCGATATTATGAGTGGGTAGATTCAGTCCAAAAAGGCATTCGTTTAGGTGATGAAACAATAGAAAAATAAGGGAGTATAGTAAGTGATGATTGCGATAATAAATGGAAAAGTTCTAACAGTGGAAGGGAATTTTTTAAAAAATGGGACAATTCTAATTGATCAAGGAAAAATTATAGCAGTTGGATTAGCAGGAGAAATTTCGGTCCCTGACCATGTTAAACGGATTGACGCACAAGGTGGATGGATTACACCTGGTTTAATTGATGTTCACACTCATATAGGTATTGATGAGGAAGGCATCGGTTGGGAAGGTGACGACTATAATGAATCGTCCGAACCTGTAACCCCCCATTTGAGAGCAATTGATGGAATTAATCCATTCGATCAGGGATTTATCGATGCAGCTAAAGCTGGAGTAACTACAGTACAAGTTTTACCTGGGAGTGCCAACGTCATCGGTGGTCTTATGTGTTGCTTAAAAGTAAAGCCAGGAAAAATTGTTGAAGAAATGGTCATTCGCAATCCTTCAGGATTAAAAATCGCATTTGGTGAGAATCCTAAAAAATTTCACGGAAAGCAAGCTAGAGCACCTCAAACCCGCATGGGCATTGTTGCATTGCTACGAGAACACTTTGTAGAAGCACAAAATTATATGAAAAATATAGAAAATAATAATATTGATCGAAACCTCCGTTTAGAAGCTTTAGTATTAGCACTGAAGAAAGAAATACCAGTACGTGCTCATGTCCACCGAGCAGATGATATCATGACAGCAATCCGTATTGCCAAAGAATTTGACATTGAATTAACTATTGAACATGCAACAGAAGGTCATAAAGTAGCCGAACATATTGCGCAATCTCAATTACGAGCGGCTATTGGACCAACATTATCTAGTCGAAGTAAAGTAGAACTGAGAAATATAGATTGGAAAACTTATAGTGTTTTTGCGGAATATGATATTCCTTTTTCCATCATAACCGATCATCCTGTTTTACCTATTCAACATCTTATTACCTCTGCTGCATTAGCTGTGCAAGCAGGATTAGCGGAAGATAAAGCTTGGAAGGCGTTAACAATGAACGCTGCACAACACATAGGGTTATCTCATCGAATCGGATCCATCGAAACAGGAAAAGACGCCGATATTGTCATTTGGTCCAACCATCCGTTAAAAAGTTTTGCTAATGTTAACATGACAATGGTCGATGGACATATTATATATCAATCTTCTTAAACATTAGAAATCGATAATTTATAAAAGGCGGTTTATTAAATAAGATGAAAATCAATGATGAATTGAAAGAACTTTCTTATTTATGGAAACAGCGTGGTGTATCGATTTGGCAATACCGTGACGGAGAAACATTTTTGCTTGCTGAATGGACCGAGATTCCTCAACCTCCACTTTTGTCCCAACAATTACAAGTTTGTTTTGAAAAAGGAACAGAATTCACACAAAAAGAAGGATTTTGTATCTTCATCTATGAACAGTGGGGTATTGCCTTTTACGGAAAAGAAGTGATTGATGTCGAAGAGTTTAAAAGGTCCATTCCTCATATCAAGCTATGGTTAAAACTGTTAGTTCCACTATCAGAACAAAAAATACAAGAACAATCTTTTCAATCATTAATTCGTGTCGCCCATACAATCGTATCCTCTATTCAAGATGAAAAGATTTTAGACTTAATTTTAGAAACAGCTATTCAAACTATTCCTGTAGCGGACACTGGCTTTTTATTTTTGTACGATGAGAAAATAAAGAAGTTAACGGTTCAAGCAGCAGTCGGATTTAGAAAAGAAAGCTATATGTTTACACGTTTAGCTCCTGGTGAAGGTATTTCTGGAAGAGTTTTTTTGACAAAAAAGCCCGCATGTATTTCAGGAAGTGAAAATATTCAATCAGCAATGGAAAATATGTCACCAATGAACCGAAAATATTATCTTGATTCAACGATTTATTCTTCTTATCCAGTGAGCGTTATGTCTGTTCCACTCAATTATCAGAATCAATGCATTGGAGTGTTGACGATTGATAACTTTTTACAAAAAGCATCCTTTTCTAAAGATCATTTGCAATTGCTACAAGCCTTTGCTGACTTATCAGCGGTTGTCATCCAGCATTCTAAATTATTTCATCAAGTTCACAGACAAAACAAAGAGCTTTCCATGATTCATCAAGCTTTAAGTAAAGAACATGAAAGCTTGCAAAGAACTGTTGATTTTCATAATCAACTTACTAATATTGCTGCAAAAGGTTACGGAATGGAGGAAATATTAGCAACGCTTTATCGTTCGGTCGGTGTGAAAGTAGCGGTCTATGATAAATTGCTTGTTCCGCTATCTGGTTATCCAAAAATGGCTGATTTTTCCTTTCCCGACCAATTCCTAATGCATCCTTCGATGAAACTAGTAAATAAAACAAGGAAATGGCAACGTGTTGATTTAGATGACAATGAAACTATGATAGTCATTCCTGTTATTGGAGCAGAAAGGTTATTAGGGTACCTTTGTGCTTGGATTAGTCAAGAAGAATTTATTGATATAGGAAAACTTATCTTTGAATATAGTGCAACGATGTTAGCTCTTGACTGGATAAAGAAGGAAGCTGTTAGAGAAAGTCTAGAACACTTAAAAGGTCAATTTGTAGAAGAAATTTTGGGTCGGGAAATTAACAATCAATTAATCGAGCAGGCCCACATTTTAGGATTTAACCAAGAAGACTATTATTTTGTAACTCTTATAGAAAATGAAGAAAAACAAAAAGAGAATCATCATTTATGGAAGCCTAAATTTTATAATTGGTTAGAACAGCATGGTTTAAACGGCTTAAATGTACATAAAGGGAAAAATGAAGTTGTAATCATTAGTTTTCCTGAACACTTTCCAATTAATCGCCGAACCAATTTGCTTCGTAAGTTTATAGATGTCTCTAAACAGTGGGGTAAATTAAAGATTGGAATTGGGAGAATACAAAAAGGATTGAACCGGATCAAGAAGTCTTTTACAGATGCTCAACAATGTATGGAATTATTTAAAATGTATAAACTCCAACAGTCGGTCCTTTACTTTGGTCATTTAGGCGTTATTCGTTTTTTTCTTCAGCATGACCGTGAGGAACTCCAAAGTTTCATGGAGGAGTATTTAGGTCCTTTAATAGAATATGAGCATAAAAAAAATAAAGGACTTCTTTCTACTTTATTAGCCTATGTCCACCATGAAAAAGATATAGGGAAAATAACGAAAGATTTAAATATTCATTACAATACATTGTATTATAGATTAAATAAAATTAAGAAAATATTAGGATACTCATTCGATCAAAGTGAAAACTGGTTTAATGTGAGATTAGCTTGTCAAATTTATCTTTTTTTAGAGAACAGGAAGGAGTAGTAAGAGACGTATGTTTAAATCTGCAATTGAAGAAATAGAAGATAAAATTATTTCATGGAGAAGAGATTTTCATCAACATCCAGAACTATCATTCCAAGAAAGTAGAACGTCTAAAGTGATTGCTGCATTCATGAAGGAATGCGGATTAAAAGTATATAAACAAAAAAATGGATTTGGTATTATTGGAGATTTAGTAGGTGCTGAAAAAGGTCGAAAAATTGCGTTTCGTGCAGACATGGACGCAGTACCTATTCAAGAAGAAACGGATTTACCTTACGCTTCCAAACATTCAGGAGTAATGCATGCATGTGGTCATGATGGTCATATGGCTTCGTTAATGGGAGCGATTAAAATTTTATCAAGTATGAAGGATAAAATAAAAGGGACAATTCGTTTTATCTTTCAACCTGCTGAAGAAGTCACCCCTGGTGGTGCAAAAGGATTGATTGAAGAAGGGGTCCTTAGAGGAGTCGATGCTATATATGGAGTGCATCTATGGTCAGAGTATGCCATTGGAACATTTTATACGACTTTTGGACCAATGATGGCCGCATCTGATAAATTTAAAATCATCATCCATGGAAAAGGAGGTCATGGAGCAATGCCTCATAAAACAATTGACCCGATTTTAATAGCTTCCCATGTTGTGATGGCTACTCAACATGTGATTAGCCGATATATCGATCCAATTGAATCTGGGGTCATTTCTTTTGGTAAACTCCATTCAGGAACTGCGTTTAATGTGATAGCGGATAAAGCTGAGTTAGAAGGTACAGTGAGAAGCTTTTCGCCAGAAGTACGAGATTTCCTTCAACAACAACTAGAACATACTGCGTTAAACATCGGTCAATTATATGGGGCACAAATCGATGTTTTATATGAACGTGGATATCCCGCTGTTGTTAATCATGAAAAAGAAGCTCAACTAGCTTTGCAAGCTGCTGAAAACGTATTCGGTAAGGATGCTATCGGTATTATGCCTCCCAATATGGCAGGAGAAGATTTTGCTTACTATCTCGAAAAAGTACCTGGTGCCTTTTGTTTTATTGGTGCTGGTGACACGAGAAAAATAGTTTATCCACACCATCATCCGAAGTTTGAAATTGATGAACGAGCATTAAAATTAGCGACTGAGTGGTTTTGCCAAATGGCGTATCAGTATGTATTTTAGATCGGATAGGAGAGTATGTTCCATGGATGTTAATTTGCTAGCTGTTAATGAAAAAGAAAAGAATTTGTCTTACACTCTTCAAAGTTGGGTAACAGAGTGTAAACCTTTTGCAAAGGATGGACGATGTGCTACATATATACCTGCATTAATGGATTCTAATCCTTTCGATTTAGGTGTTTGTTTATTAGATTCTACAGGAATAAAATTGACAGCAGGAGAATGGGAGAAATATTTTACAATTCAAAGTATTTCTAAAGTGATTAATTTTATCCTTGTTTGTAGTCACTTAGGAATTTCAACAGTATTAGATCGAGTCGATGTTGAGCCAACTGGAGATGCGTTTAACTCCATTATTCATTTAGAATTACATAAACCTAAAAAGCCATTTAACCCGATGATTAATCCAGGAGCTATTACGGTTTCGTCCATGATTCCAGGGAATAGTTCGAGTGAAAAATTAGAACTACTGATACAATTTGTTGAAAAATTAATTGGCAAAAGACCAACAATTAATCAAGAAGTCTTTGAATCTGAATGGGAGACTGCTTATCGTAATCGAGCGTTAGCCTATTATTTAAAAGAAATAGGCTATCTGTATAGTGATGTAGAAATTGCATTAGAAGTTTATTTAAAGCAATGCGCTATCGAAATGAACACAGTCGATTTGGCGTTAATTGGGTTAATTCTTTCCCTTGATGGGTTTAATCCAATTACTCAAAAGCAAATATTTGATAAAAAAATAGCAAGAGTAACCAAAGCATTGATGCTCACATGTGGAATGTATAATGGATCTGGGAAATTTGCTGCATTTATAGGGATGCCAGCAAAAAGTGGAGTTTCTGGTGGGATAATGGCGACTGTACCACCGAAAAGTCTAATGAGTAAGACTCCTCTTAACCAAGGGTGTGGAATAGGAATTTATGGACCTGCTATTGATGACATTGGAAATAGTTTGGCTGGTGTGATGTTGTTGAAGAAAATATCTCAAGAATGGGAATTAAGTATTTTTAGTTGTTAGAATTGCAAAAAATTTGCTTTTCAAAATTTCACTTTATGGGTTTTACTACTAATATATACCATCAAGTTATTATGGAGAACCCGAAAAATAAATTTTACCATTGTCATTGTGCACCTACATGGTGAAGAAATTTTATTGATCCAAAAGGATGCTTAAACTATTATAAAAAGGTTTTTGGGTGCAGTTATGTAATTTTTTGTCACGGATTCAGGAGAGTTTTAGAAGAATACTAAACAATAATTTTAATCAAGTAGGAGTTCGTCAATGGACTTATTATGTGTAATAAATGAAAAAAAGAGTATATACCCTTTAGTTAGACTGTATTGTTCTTATCTTGTCCTTCATTAACAATATGATGGTCATTTCTCTTGTTTCCTATCTTATTTATGTCCTTCAGGAGTCCTATGAAGGACTTTTCTTATGCTTTCTATCTTCATTATGTCCTTCAAAAGCCTCATGACGGACATTCATCATCTACAATTGTTTCTTTTTGGACTTCATCGCCTCTATGAAGGACATTTATGTGGAGTCGAAACGGGTAGGTGAATGAGTCATGACAATCACTACGTTTATCATCACACCAGCTTGTAGATATTTGCGGATAAGTCTTAATAGTGGTACTTTCATTGACAAGGCATCCCATGACCAATTTATGAGAGATTGCTCATATTTTATAAAAAATGGTCAATAAGTATTGTAAATTTTTTATTATATAGTATAATGATAATCGTTATCAATGAAAACGATTATCATTATTAAATTTTGGGGGTTTATTATGAAATCGTGGAAGGCTATAACGTCCTTATTGCTTTCATCTTCTCTTATTATAGCAGCAGGTTGTTCTAAGGTTGCCAATAACGCTTCTAACGAAGATTCGAAAGATACTGAAACGAAGTCTCAATCACCTGTTGAGGTTGCAGTTACCGATTATACATTTGATACGGCTGGCAATATGTTTGCTTATTCTGAATTTGAACTATCTGGGGAACCGCTCGTTGAGTCACTTGGATTAGATTTGGATGTGTTAGATCCTATAAAGGTTGACCAACCAACAAAATTCGACTACACAGCTGGTATTGAGTCTTATGAATATTCAGAAGAAGCTATGTACGAAGTTGTAGAGAAATCGGGCTTAGGTCTTCATTTAATAAACGGTCCAATCGTAAAGGCCTCAGCAAATGGTACATCAGCAGCAGAATATTTAGGAAATCGCTTTTATCAATTAGCTGAAGCAGTCGGTTACCCGAAAGAACAAATCTTTCAAAATATGTTTCCAACTTTTATTGAATATGCAAGTGGAGATCCGCATTACATAACAAAAGTCAACACAGAAGAATATGCAGCAAATGATGATGGGACATATGTGCCCCAATATCAGGTCGACTTTTCTTCATTACGATGGGACCGAGAGGCAATGGATAAAATTTTAAATCCAGCAGCATACGGAAGTGTATTTTTAAAACAAGCATTATGGGCTGGTGATTTTATGGGTGGTTTCCATACGGTTGATGGTGATGAAGAATTAGAAGGAGAAACACCACAGGATGACCAAGATCCAAATATTGCGCTTGGCGTAAGCTCAGCAGATGGGTTTCAAGGAGCGATCTTAACTGAAGAAATTTGGAATAAAGTAAACTATATTCGCGACCATTTATTTTATAGTGCAGCTGAAGGAAAATTAGTCAGTGCGGGCATCGGTTCAGCTTATAAACCGGAAAATGGATATATTTATTTGCCTCATGAAATTGAGGTAAAAGAAATAGAGAATCATGGAGCACCAGATGCTCAAGCATTAACCGTTAAAGATTCGAAAAGTGTTCTTCGCGACCAATGGTTAATGCTTTGGCCTTCTGCTGAATTTTTTGGTATGACAGACCAACGTCCAGAAAATAAAAATGTTGCTCCATCTTTCCGAGCACTATTTGATGGGGACCCATACCCAAAAGCACCAGCAGAGAATGTTGATTCAGATGCGAACAACGATATTCTTTCGAAAGATCCATACTCAGTCAACCGCGATGTGATCATGCATATCTTTAAAAACATGGAAGCCATGCATTTTAACGAACAAGAAGGAACATTTGTAACAGAGCACGATGGAAAAAATCAAGGGAAATACGTGAGTACATTTGATGCTGGCTACACAATGGAAGCACTGCGAATTTTCCAACGTGCAATTGACGGTCTTCCAGTCGGATATGCTAGTGGTGAAGATGCACAAGGGCTTCAAACAGATGAAGGACAAAAAGCACTTCATTTGATTCAAAAACAAGCAGACTTTATTATCAATCAATTAAAGCTTGATTCAGGATTAGTCGCAAATGGCTATACAATCGGTGAGGGCCAAGACAAAGAAGTAACACTTGAAGCGCAGCTAGGTGCGATTCGCGGATTAACAGCAGCTTATTTAGCAACAAAAGATGAAAAATATCGTGATGAAGCACGGTCCATTTATGAAGCGATGAACAAGGAACTATTTAATGATGATGGAAACGTATTTGAAACAAAAGAAGGCGAAATGAAATATAATCCATTCACTGCCGGTGCCTTATCAGCTGTGTTCCGAATTGCTTTAACAAATTTAAGTAACGTGGAAACAGATGAAAACCAATCAGCAGCTTTAGAAAAAGAAAATATCATTGAAAAATATGTTTCCTTCTACGATACGGTTATTGATGGTCCTTCATTAACAGAAGGAATGCAAGTAAGTGAGTTCTGGGATACAGGTGACTTCTACAAAAAAGATGATGAATCCGGAAATACAGACCATGATAATGTTCCACAAATTCAAGCTGGACATGGAGAAAATGGAATTGCACCGATATTAGTCCCTGTTGAGATTACTTTTAAGAAAGAGTCGTGATCACGTATGAAAAAATTATGGTTCATTGCAGCGCTCCTGATCATAGGGGCGCTGTCTAGTTGTCGTCAACTTACTATTGTTGAAGAAAACGTTATTCGCAACAAAGCTGTGAATAGTAATAACATCGTGATGAATGAAGAGGGGAGTAAAATTTATATTGCGAACATTGATGTTCATACGGTGACCATTTATGATGTCAAAACAAATGCTGTTGAAGCAGAAATAGAAGTCGGAAAAGAGCCAAGGCAGCTAACATTAAGTCCAGATGAAAACGTTCTCTACGTTTCTTGTATGACTGATAACCGTGTTGATGTTATTTCGATAAACAAGCAAAAGGTCGTGGACTCTTTTGAAACAGGTCTTGGACCATACGGATTAGTGACAAGTCAAGATGGGAAATGGTTATATGTGGCGAACTATCGGTCTAGCACGATATCGATCATAAATACCGAAAATGGTGAAACCGAAAAAGAAATTGAAGTAGATGATCGTCCTAGAACCATTGCCATTACGGCAGATGGATCGAAGCTTTATGTTCCGCACTATTTAAATGCAAATATTAGTGTCATTGATACGAAATCAGAAAAAGTGGAAAAAGTGATTGAACTGCATGATTCACCAGATCAATCGGATCCAAAGAAGAGCCAAGGGATTGCGAATACGCTTGAACAGTTTGTCATTTCACCTGATGGGAAAACAGCATGGGTTCCGCATCTTTTAACAAATATCGATACACCGATTCATTTTGAAGAAACGGTTTTTCCGGCTATTTCAGTTATTGATTTAAGGACAGATGAGGAATTAGTAGAAGAACGCAAGGAATTATTTGAAGAAATCAATGTAACGGATACGAAAAATGAAACGATTATTGTTTCGAATCCATATGATCTCGTTTTTTCACCAGATGGATCAAAAGTATTTTGTGTTATGTCTGGAAGTGAAGATTTAGTTATTTTTGACTTAAATCGCGGTGGAAATGCAACACAAATTATGCGGAGAATTAATGGAGATAATCCAAGAGGTATTGTCATTTCACCAGATGGAAAAACACTTTATGTTCATAATGCTATGAGTCATGATTTAGCCGTGATTGATACAGGCGGAAATTCATCCTATGCGAGAGCGAAACAAAAAGGTGAAAACATCTCATTAATAAGTGAGGATCCGCTGACACCACTTGAACGATTTGGAAAGACTCTATTTTATAGTGCAAATAGTGATGAATTTGCGATTGATATAACAGGAAACAACTGGATGAGCTGTGCATCTTGTCATAGTGATGGAGAACTAAATGGCTTAACATTAAAGACACCGAAAGGACCGCGAAATGTTCCTAGTAATGTTGTGACAACGGAAACGGGATTATTTATGTGGGATGGAAGCCGTGACGACTTTACAGATTATATATTGACAGTCCAAGGGGAAATGGGCGGAATGACAAGCTTAAATCCAGAAGAGCCACTGCCAGAGGACGTCCAATATATGTATGATGCTATGTTTGCATTTCTTCAAAATCCGAACTCATTCCCGCCGCCTCCTAGCCCATATCGTCAAAAAAATGGTAAATTGACGAAAACGGCTTTAGAAGGAAAAGAGCTTTTTGAAGGAAAAGGGAACTGTCTAGTGTGTCATGGCGGATCCATGTTTACGGATAGTGTAAAAGCTGTTGATGAAAATGGAAATTTAACAACTGATAATACGAACTTTTTGCATGATATTGGTACAACAAATCCATTAGATCAAGCATCAGATGGAGATGCCAGAGCAAAGTATACGAATCCACGTAATGTAAATCAGTTTGATACACCAACTTTAAGAGGTGTATGGGCAACAGCTCCATACTTCCACGACGGCAGTGCAAAAACAATTGAAGAAGCAATTGAGAGACATCAATATGAAGGAAGTCCAAGGTTAACTAAAGAGGAAATAACTAAAATCGCAGAATATGTGAGATCAATACAATAATAGAAGAAAGTTAAATGATTAAATATGGAAACCCGGCACTGATTGAGTTAGTGTCGGGTTTCATTTTTTAATTGCGCTATCGTTTAAGTATAGTTTAGAACTGTATTTTTATGCGATTGGATAGAGAAAAATAAAAACAAAGATAATGTAAAAAAAACTTAGACGGAATAAATAACACCAACATTAAATTTAGGTTATAATAGACCTGAATTTTATTTAAGTTGGTGATTATTTATG
>JAUSTR010000011.1 GCA_030812955.1 Bacillus alveayuensis | reverse complement strand
AGCAGGACCGAAGCGACACAAGAGGCTAGGCGCTGGAGCTGGACAAAAGCGGAAGCGTATTTCAGTGAATGACGCGTTATCTAGTTTTGAGAGAACAATTTATTTATTCATTGTCTCTCAATGTGGATGAAACATGAACATCTCAACCTTTCGAGGGTTGGGAGAAACGAGGAGTTCGAGGAAGCGAGTAGAAATCACCGGAGTGTACATCCATAGTACATGAGGATGATTTCAAACGAAGCTGACAAAGAAATCCGACGTTTATCACAAGCCGATCATGTCTGGTGGCGATAGCGAAGAGGACACACCCGTTCCCATACCGAACACGGAAGTTAAGCTCTTCAGCGCCGATGGTAGTTGGGGATTTCCCTGCGAGAGTAGGACGCTGCCAGGCACCATAAAAAGAGTAGCAAAGAAGCTACTCTTTTTTCATTGTTTTGGAAATTATAAAATTACTACTTGTGGACAACATTGTTCATCGTTGGTTTTTTGTCTAGCTCCGGGCGTTAGCAGCTAGCCAACTTCCCATTTCATCTGTACGATAAGTCAACATCGACTCAATGATCGCCTGAGTTTCCTTTATCTCCTACTGAAAGGTCTTAGTTTGTACGCCGCTTTAGCGAACGCCCTGTGCTTTTGTTCTGTAAATAATTAAAGATATGAATAAATATTTAAAAATAAAAAAGCAAAATATCTAAACAAAATATTCCGAATTTATATTAAATTTAAAAATGTAAGCGTTTACAGATTGTTTTGATGGGAATATGGCTGTTAACATAAGCTGCTGTTACTTATGGTAAAGGGAAACCTTTTCGAGTGAACTTGGAAATTTTATTAGGAGGAATGGCGAATGTCAGAAGTCAAAACAGTTGAAAAATTTTCTGAATGGAAAAAGATGCCTATTGGTGGTGTGTGGAAATTTGGATCTAGCGCTAGAGAATGTGTGGTGACCAATCCATACAATAATGAAGTGCTTGTCACCTTTAACTATGCAAGTAAAGAAGATATTAATGAAGCGTATGAAACAGCACAAAGAGCACAAAAGAGCTGGGGGCAAACTTCTGCATATGAACGTATTCGTGTATTAGAAAAAGCTGCTCAACTTATCGAGGAAAAGAGAGAAGAGATTGTTGAAATTCTTGTAAAAGAATCTGGAAGTACAAAATTAAAAGCGAATGTTGAGGTTGATTGTACCATTGCGGATGTAAAGGAAGCAGCAAAATATCCATTGCAAATGGAAGGTTCTATTCGTGAATCTCTCATTCCTGGAAAAGAAAACCGTGTGTATCGTGACCCAATTGGTGTCGTAGGAGCCATTACGCCTTGGAATTGGCCATTTTATTTAACTATGCGTGTCGTTGCACCAGCTATTGCAACTGGGAATGGTGTTGTATTGAAACCAGATTTTCAAACACCTATTTCCGGAGGACTCATGATCGCGAAAATTTTTGAAGAAGCTGGGCTTCCACAAGGTGTGTTGAATGTAACGGTAGCGGATCTTGAAGATATCGGTGATTACTTTGTCGAGCACCCTATTCCTGAAGTTATTTCTTTTACAGGGTCAACAAAAGCAGGGCAACATGTTGGATCGTTAGCTGTAAAACACCTTAAAAAACCAGCGCTTGAATTAGGGGGAAATAATGCCTTTATTGTCCTTGATGATGCTGATGTTGATCAGGCAGTATCTGCAGCAGCATTTGGTAAATATATGCATTCAGGTCAAATATGTATCGCAATCAATCGCATTATTATCGATCGAAAACTTTATGAACCGTTTGTGGAAAAATTCAAAGAAGCCACTCAGTCTGTAAAAGTTGGAGATCCATTTGAAGATGACACGGTTATTGGCCCAATGATTAATAGAAAACAAGTTGATAGAGCCATTGAGTTAGTAGAACAAACACTTAAAGAAGGGGCTACATTAATTCAAGAAGGGAAAGTGGAAGGTAATTTCATTTCCCCATATATTCTTGGAGATGTGACAAATGATATGGCAGCTGCAAAAAATGAAGTATTTGCACCTATTGCTGTCATTATCCCAGTTGAAAATGAAGAAGAAGCAATAGAGGTAGCCAATGGAACTCCTTTTGGGTTAAGTGGAGCTGTCTTCTCTAGTTCATTAGAAAGAGGAGTTCAGGTCGCCAGAAAAATTAAAACTGGCATGATTCATGTGAATGATCAAACAATAAATGTAGAACCGAATGTTCCGTTTGGTGGAGAAAAATATTCTGGATTAGGACGTTATTGTGGTGAGTGGGCTATTGATGAATTTACAACAGTAAAATGGGTTTCTGTTCAAAAACAACCTCGCCAATATCCATTTTCGTAATGAAGAATTTTTTAGTTACGGAAAGTCTTTTTAAACCAACAAGAGATAGACAATGACATTTCTTATTTTCTATTTAATAGGTTCGAGAAGGAAAAGGCTGGCTCAAAAGATCATCGAAAATGATCTTTCTGAGCCAGCTGATGTTTTGTTGTTGAGATTAAGACCATTTGTGTATGTGCAATAGATCTAAAGTTCCCATATATTAATGGTTTTTGGTGCGAGTTGTAGGGTGTATGGATTGGCAGTTCGTATTTTTAAATAGTGAAATTATTTTTGATCACTTTTTCACGTTGTAAGACGAATTGTAGTTGAGCTAGGTGAAAGTCTAATGTTTGATTTTCCGTACGACCATAAACAGGTTCCCCTTAATCATAAGTAATGAAGAATAAAAGCCACTATGTTTCAAAAATTCCGCTCGTATAGGAATGAACTCATTTTGTTTGCTTAAAGTCGATTTCTTTTGTTTGCCATGCATTTAACCATTTTATTTTTCTAGTTTTAACAACGTTCCCGCAGAATATGAAAAACAAAGTAAGCCATATTAACATGAGAAAAAAGAATGCAATTGAAGCAATAGATGGTACAAAAGGCAATATGATTGCTGTCGTCATGATAAATGTCCCGATGGCAAGGTTAAACGATACGGCTTTCAATAAGTCTCCTTCAGGAAGTACAATTGCTCCACCAGCTAATGTGATCAGTAAACAGATCCCGCCTAGAATAATTCCTAAACTCCCTATCATGAATTTCGTCAAACGCTAAAAACGTTTATCCATTCTAAAACTAGTGTATCAAATCAAATCTTTTTTTATTTATTAAGTCATCAAAACAAGGAGGAAGACCAACAAATACTCCAAGATTTCCAACAGCTACTCTTTCAACTATCCGTCAATTGGATCAAATCAGGGCAAGAAGGTGGCATTATCCCTGGTGAATTAGATGCTTATAAAGTTTCAGCATTTTTCACAATCTTAGGGTATGGAATGAGAGTTCAATCAATGATTTCCAAAGGCCGAGAGTTGCTTCCATTAGAAGATGTTTTCGAACTGATGAAACAAACTCTATCTAAAAACAGTATAAATTTCTAATCGTTTTACAAGAAAAAGAACGAATAGACATGCTGCAACATGGAGGGAGTTAGAAACGATGACGAAAAAAACGAAAAAGCGCAAATATGAAGTTTCCGAGAACGAAACAATCACCGATTGCTTAGAGAGAATGAAAAAAGATGGGTATATACCTGTCAGAAGAGTGGAAGAGCCTATTTTTAAAGAAGAAATCATAAACGGTAAAAAAGAGATTATTCCTTGTGGAAAAAAGACAATTTTTGAAGGAAAGCTAACCTAAAGACGAACATTGATAAAACAAAAATAAATATTGTTCGATTTTATCGTTGACAGATATTTAACATCATTGTTAATATGAAGATGAACAAAATTATAAACCAGTACCTCATATAATCTTGGGAATATGGCCCAAAAGTCTCTACCCGACGACCGTAAATCGTTGGACTATGAGGGAAAGTAATAAATTATACCAGTCATTGAGCATTGATAGGTGTTCTATGCCCGGTTTGTATTACTTTCCATGATTATGAGGGAAAAATACAGAGCGGGCATTTACTATTTTTAAACACTTTTGCAAACTAAAAGGATTTTACCCCTTAAATGTCCGTTCTGTTCAAAAAAACATTGTATGAAAGCAATCAGTTTTTTTTCATATATTTAAAACTGGAATTAATTGTTAAAGGGGGAACAACATGAAGCCAATCGTTGGCGTCATTATGGGAAGTACGTCAGACTGGGAGACAATGAAGCATGCATGTGAAGTGTTAGATTCGTTGGACATATCATATGAGAAAAAAGTCGTTTCTGCACACCGAACTCCTGACTGGATGTTTGAATATGCGGAAACGGCTCGGGATCGTGGTTTAAAGGTTATCATTGCAGGAGCAGGAGGAGCAGCTCATTTACCAGGTATGGTTGCAGCGAAAACCACTCTTCCTGTAATAGGAGTTCCGGTGAAATCAAGTACGTTAAATGGACTCGATTCGTTATTATCGATAGTACAAATGCCAGGCGGAGTTCCAGTTGCGACTGTTGCGATTGGAAAAGCAGGGGCCAAAAATGCGGGATTGTTAGCGGCACAAATTTTGTCTATAACAGATGAAAAAATTCAAAAGAAGCTAGAGGAACAGAGAGAAAAAACGAAGGAAACCGTTTTAGAAAGCAGTGATCAACTTGTATAAAACGATTTTGCCAGGGCAAACAATTGGAATCATCGGCGGGGGGCAGCTTGGTCGTTTTATGGCGATTGCCGCAAAAAACATGGGATATAACGTAGCTGTATTAGATCCAACACCAAATTGCCCGTGTGGCCAAGTAAGCGACATAGAAATTACGGCATCCTATGACGATTTAGATGCTATACAAAAGCTTGCGGAAATTAGTGATGTAATTACGTATGAATTTGAAAATATCGATTATCAAGCATTAAATTGGCTTGAAGAGCATGCTTATTTGCCACAAGGCAGCAAACTATTGTCCATTACACAAGATCGCAAAATGGAAAAAGAAGGAATTGAACAAGCTGGTGCGAAAGTCGCTCTATATAAAGTCGTTGAAACAGAACAGCAATTACAAGAAGGGATCGAAGAAATAGGGCTGCCTTGTGTTCTTAAAACTTGTCGTGGCGGATATGATGGCAAAGGACAATGGGTGATTAAAGCTTTCGATGATGCGAAACAAGCGAAAGTGTTATTACAACAAGGACGATGTGTTCTAGAAAAATGGATCCCTTTTGAAAAGGAGATTTCCGTTATTGTTACGAGAAGTGTGAAAGGGGAAATGACAACGTTTCCTGTTGCTGAAAACATTCATGTTCACAACATTCTTCATGAAAGTATTGTTCCTGCAAGAATATCAAATTCTTTAAAAGAAAAGGCAAAAAATTTGGCTATTATGGTTGCTGAAAATTTAGGTCTCATTGGAACATTAGCGGTTGAAATGTTTGTAACAAATGACGACATTTATATTAATGAATTAGCCCCTCGTCCACATAATTCTGGACATTATACGATGGATTTATGCCAAACATCACAATTTGAGCAACATGTTCGAGCTATTTGTGGTCTGCCGTTAGCCCCAACATCCATGCTGCACGAAGGCGTCATGGTCAACATATTAGGTCAGCATATCGAACGGGTGATGAAAGAGGACGATATACTGCGAAAAGGAAAACTATATTTGTACGGTAAAAAAGAAGCAAAAGAAAATCGGAAAATGGGACATATCACCTTTTTTACAACAGAGATTGAAGATGTATTACAAGTAATAGATGAGTCAAATATTTGGGGGAAATAAAGATCGGAGGTATTTAAAAAGAGATGATCGAACGTTATACAAGACCGGAAATGGGTGCGATTTGGACAGAGGAAAATCGCTTTAAAGCTTGGCTTGAGGTGGAAATTTTAGCTTGTGAAGCATGGGCAGAATTGGGAGTCATTCCTAAAGAAGACGTCAAAAAAATACGAGAAAAGGCGTCCTTTAATATCGAGCGTATTAAAGAAATTGAAGAAGAAACAAGACATGATGTAGTGGCTTTTACCCGTGCGGTATCAGAGACGTTAGGGGAAGAAAGAAAGTGGGTGCACTACGGCTTAACGTCAACAGATGTAGTAGATACGGCTTTATCTTATTTATTAAAGCAAGCAAATGAAATTTTGCTGAAAGACATTGAAAACTTTATAGAAATCTTGAAAAACAAGGCGATTGAACATAAATATACGGTCATGATGGGACGTACACATGGGGTCCATGCTGAGCCGACAACATTTGGCTTAAAGATGGCACTATGGTATGAAGAAATGAAAAGAAATTTAGAACGTTTTAAACGAGCAAAAGAAGGCATTGAAGTTGGGAAAATTTCCGGAGCTGTTGGAACATATGCCAACATCGATCCGTTTGTTGAAAAATATGTTTGCGAAAAGCTTGGCTTAAAGCCTGCCCCAATTTCCACGCAAACTTTACAACGGGACCGTCATGCTGATTATGTCGGTACACTTGCATTAATTGCGACTTCCATAGAGAAATTTGCGGTTGAAATTCGTGGTTTGCAAAAGAGTGAAACACGTGAAGTGGAGGAATTTTTTGCGAAAGGGCAAAAAGGGTCTTCAGCAATGCCGCATAAGCGAAATCCAATTGGCTCTGAAAATATGACTGGTATGGCTAGAGTCGTTCGCGGCATGATGTTAACAGCCTATGAAAATGTGCCTCTATGGCATGAACGCGACATTTCGCATTCATCTGCAGAGCGCATTATTTTACCAGATGTAACGATTGCCTTGAACTATATGCTTAACCGCTTTGGGAATATTGTTAAAAATTTAACGGTATTCCCAGAAAACATGAAGAGAAATATGGACAAAACGTTAGGCCTAATTTATTCACAGCGTGTACTTTTAGCCCTTATTAATACGGGTATGACGCGTGAAGAAGCGTATGATTTAGTACAGCCAAAGGCAATGGAGGCTTGGGAGCGTCAAGTACCGTTCCGTGAACTCATAGAGGCAGAAGAGAAAATTACTTCGCGGCTAACAAAAGAACAAATTGATGACTGCTTTGACTATCAATATCATTTGAAAAATGTTGATGTGATTTTCGAACGCTGCGGCTTAACAGAATAAAGGTAAGGTAAGAGTCCTTACCTCTTTTCATGAAATAAATTTCTTAATATTCCGTATTTGGGAGGCGCTCTGTCATGAACATTCAAAAAGGGCCGTTATTATATGAAGGAAAAGCAAAAAAAATTTATCAAACTAATGAAAACGATGTTTTATACGTCGTTTATAAAGATTCAGCAACCGCCTTTAATGGTGAGAAAAAAGCGGAGATTAACGGGAAAGGCATTTTAAACAATGAAATTTCCAGTCTACTATTTGAAATGCTCAAGGAAAAAGGGATTCCTACCCACTTTATTCAACGTATTTCGTCTCGTGAGCAATTAGTAAAGCGAGTATCCATTATTCCGTTAGAAGTTGTCGTTCGCAATGTTGTAGCCGGAAGTTTATCAAAGCGTCTTGGACTTAAAGAAGGAATAGAGATCAAAAAGCCTATTATTGAGTACTACTATAAAAACGATGATTTAGGAGATCCGTTTATTAATCAAGCTCATATCGAGTTATTAGAAATTGCGACAAAGGAACAATTAGCGAAAATGGAAGAAATCGCTTTAAAGGTCAATGATATTTTAACGAAATATTTTGCGGAGCGGGAAGTAAGGCTAATAGATTTTAAATTGGAATTTGGTGTAGCAGAAGACGGAACGATTCTTTTAGCAGATGAGATCTCCCCAGATACGTGCCGTCTTTGGGATGCGAAAACAAATGAAAAGCTCGATAAAGATGTGTTCAGACGTGATATTGGCAATTTAACAGATGCTTATACGGAAATTTTAAAACGATTAGGAGGTACAGTTCCATGTACAAAGTAAAAGTATATGTAACATTACGTGAAAGTGTATTAGATCCACAAGGAAATGCTGTGAAAAGCTCATTACATTCACTAGGGTTTGAGGAAGTTCAAGATGTACGAATCGGAAAGTACATGGAACTATTAATCGAAAAATCAGACCGCAACATCGATGAAATTGTAAAAGAAATGTGTGAGAAGCTTTTAGCTAATCCAGTGATTGAAGACTACCGTTATGAATTAGAGGAGGTAGTCACAAAGTGAAGTTTGCGGTTCTAGTGTTTCCAGGGTCCAATTGTGATGTCGATATGTATCATGCGATTAAAGATGAGCTAGGCGAAGAAGTAGAATACGTTTGGCATGATGCGACGGATTTAAGCCGTTTTGAGGGGATTTTATTGCCAGGCGGTTTTTCTTATGGAGACTATTTACGTTCTGGAGCCATTGCCCAGTTTGCGAATGTCATGAAAGAAGTCGTGAAAGCGGCAAATGAAGGGAAGCCAATACTCGGTGTTTGCAACGGATTTCAAATATTATTAGAAGCAGGCCTTTTACCAGGAGCCATGCGTCGAAATCAAAACTTAAAATTTATATGTAGACCTGTAAAATTAAGTGTTGAAAATAATCAAACGATGTTTACAACAGAGTATGAACAAGGAGAACGGATTACCATTCCGATTGCACATGGTGAAGGAAACTATTATTGTGATGAGGAAACTTTACAAAAATTAATCGAAAATAACCAAATAGTGTTTACGTATGAAAACAATCCGAATGGAAGTTTACGAGATATTGCCGGTATTATCAATGAGCGTGGCAACGTATTAGGTATGATGCCTCATCCAGAGCGAGCAGTAAGTGAGCTTTTAGGAAGTGCCGATGGTTTAAAATTATTCAAATCAATCGTAAAAAATTGGAGGGAAGCTCATGTCACTCATGCTTGAACCAAGTCCAGAAATGATTAAACAAGAGAAATTATATCAACAAATGGGAGTTAGTGATGACGAGTTCTCCCTCATTGAAAACATATTAGGACGCCTCCCGAATTATACGGAAATTGGAATTTTTTCAGTCATGTGGTCTGAGCACTGCAGCTATAAAAATTCAAAGCCTGTATTAAAGAAGTTTCCAACTACAGGCGAACGTGTATTACAAGGACCTGGTGAAGGGGCCGGAATTGTTGATATAGGCGATGACCAAGCAGTAGTTTTTAAAATTGAAAGCCATAACCATCCGTCAGCTATTGAACCATATCAAGGGGCTGCGACAGGGGTTGGCGGTATCATTCGTGATGTGTTCTCGATGGGAGCTCGTCCTATCGCTCTATTAAACTCGTTGCGCTTCGGTGAATTAACATCACCTCGTGTGAAATATTTGTTTGAAGAAGTGGTGGCTGGTATTGCCGGATATGGAAACTGTATCGGTATTCCAACAGTAGGTGGAGAAGTTCAGTTTGATCCATCCTATGAAGGCAATCCACTTGTAAATGCGATGTGTGTCGGCTTAATTAATCATGAAGACATTAAAAAAGGGCAAGCAAAAGGTGTCGGTAATACCGTTATGTATGTCGGTGCGAAAACAGGACGTGATGGCATACATGGCGCCACCTTCGCTTCAGAAGAACTAACAGATGAATCGGATGAAAAGCGTCCAGCTGTACAAGTAGGAGATCCATTTATGGAAAAGCTGCTGCTTGAAGCATGCCTTGAGGTTATTCAATCAGATGCACTAGTAGGCATTCAAGATATGGGGGCGGCAGGTCTTACAAGTTCGTCTTCTGAAATGGCAAGTAAAGCAGGTTCAGGAATTGAAATGAATCTTGATTTAGTCCCACAGCGTGAAGAAGGAATGACTCCGTATGAAATGATGCTCTCTGAATCTCAAGAACGGATGCTTCTAGTCATTAAAAAAGGGCGTGAACAAGAGGTCATCGATTTATTTAAAAAATATGGACTTGAAGCAGTGGCGATTGGAAAAGTAACAGATGATAAAATGCTTCGTCTTTTCCATAAAGGAGAAGTTGTCGCCGAAATTCCAGTAGATGCTTTAGCAGAAGAGGCACCTGTTTATCATAAACCTTCTAGTGAACCAAAATATTATCGTGAATTTCAAGAGATGGAAAATTATATTCCGGAAGTTTCAGACTATAAGAAAACATTAGTGGACTTATTGAAACAACCAACCATTGCTAGCAAAGAATGGGTCTATGATCAATATGACTACATGGTGCGTACGAATACCGTTGTAGCTCCAGGATCAGATGCAGCGGTGTTGAGAATTCGTGGCACGAACAAAGCACTTGCCATGACCACAGACTGCAATTCACGATATGTTTATTTAGATCCAGAAATAGGTGGGAAAATCGCTGTTGCCGAAGCGGCGCGAAACATTGTTTGTTCTGGTGCAATACCACTTGCGATTACAGATTGTTTAAATTTTGGAAGCCCAGAAAAGCCAGATATTTTTTGGCAGCTAGAAAAAGCCGTTGATGGAATGAGTGAAGCGTGCCGCATGTTGAATACGCCAGTGATTGGCGGCAACGTCTCTTTATATAATGAAACAAACGGTACAGCTGTTTACCCAACACCTGTTGTAGGAATGGTTGGTTTAATTGAAGATATGGCTCATATCACAACACAGCATTTCAAAAATGAAGGAGATCTTATTTATTTAATAGGTGAGGCAAAGCAAGAGTTTGCTGGAAGCGAGCTGCAAAAACTATTAGAAGGAAAGATTTTTGGCAAAGCTCCTTCTATTGATCTAAATGTTGAAATGAGCCGTTTAGAGCAAATATTAACAGCGATTAAAAAAGGATTGATTCAATCAGCGCATGATGTATCGGAAGGCGGTCTTTCCGTTGCTTTAGCTGAATGCTTAATGGGGTCAAACACACTTGGTGTCGATGTCGTCTTAAGTGGTGACAAGCTGGCACAATTATTTAGCGAAACGCAATCAAGATTCATTGTGTCCGTAAAAGAAGAAAACAAAGAACAGTTTGAACAATTCGTAGAGGCAACACTTATTGGGAAAGTGACGAACAGTGGAGAACTACTTATTAAGCACGAATCGGGAGAAGAGCTCATCAAGGCATCTATTGACGAGCTTACACGTGCATGGAAAGGAGCTATCCCATGCTTGCTGAAATCAAGGGGTTAAATGAAGAATGTGGAGTATTTGGGATTTGGGGGCATCCCGATGCCGCCCAAATCACCTACTATGGATTGCATAGCTTACAGCATCGCGGTCAAGAAGGAGCAGGCATTGTTGTTACAAATGGCGAGACATTAACAGGGCATAAAGGGTTAGGCCTTGTGACAGAAGTCTTCGGGCAAGGACAACTATATGAATTACAAGGCAGAGCAGCGATTGGACATGTTCGCTATGCAACTGCAGGTGGTGGGGGATATGCGAATGTTCAACCTCTTTTATTTCGTTCGCAAAATGGTAGCCTTGCCTTAGCGCATAACGGTAATTTAGTCAATGCTTCTGGGCTTAAGCACCAGCTTGAAAATCAAGGAAGTATTTTCCAAACAACTTCTGATACGGAAGTACTTGCCCATTTAATCAAACGAAGCGGTTTTTTTTCATTAAAAGATAAAGTGAAAAATGCCTTGCAAATGATTAAAGGCGCTTATGCTTTTCTAATCATGACGGAAACAGAATTAATGGTTGCTTTAGATCCTCATGGTCTTCGTCCCTTATCGATTGCACGTCTTAGCGATGCATATGTCGTCGCATCAGAAACTTGCGCATTTGATGTCATTGGTGCGGAGTATGAACGAGATGTTGAGCCAGGCGAGCTTTTGATTATAAGCGATGAAGGTTTAATAAGTGAACGTTTTTCGAAAAATATCAATCGGGCCATTTGTACGATGGAATACATTTATTTTTCAAGGCCAGATAGCAACATTGAAGGCATTAATGTTCATACAGCAAGAAAAAACCTTGGGAAAAGGCTAGCGCTTGAATCACCAGTTGAAGCCGATGTTGTAACAGGTGTACCAGATTCTAGCATTTCTGCAGCAATCGGGTATGCTGAAGCATCAGGAATTCCTTATGAATTAGGATTAATTAAAAATCGATACGTAGGCCGCACGTTTATTCAACCTTCGCAGTCGCTTCGTGAGCAAGGAGTGAAAATGAAGCTTTCACCTGTCCGCAAAGTGGTTGAGGGGAAACGAGTTGTGATGGTTGATGACTCGATCGTTCGAGGTACAACGTCTAAACGAATTGTTAAAATGCTTCGGGAGGCAGGAGCAACAGAGGTTCATGTTCGAATCAGTTCACCACCGATCTCTAACCCTTGCTTTTACGGAATTGACACATCGACACATGAAGAATTAATTGCCTCCTCACATACTATTGAAGAAATTCGTCAAGCCATTGGTGCTGATAGCCTTGCTTTTTTAAGCCAAGAAGGACTATTAGAAGGAATTGGACGTACATCCGACGGAGAGTTTCGAGGACAATGTATGGCGTGCTTTACTGGGAAATATCCAACCGATATATATGAAGATACCGTTCTACCACATGAAAAAGGTTAAGGATGAATGATTAAGCTCTGACTTTTTAGGGCTTCAAGGAGGAGTATTATGTCCAAGGTGTATAAAGATGCTGGAGTTGATATCCATGCCGGCTATGAAGCAGTTTCCCGAATGAAAAAGCATGTAGCGAAAACGAATCGTGCAGGTGTAATCGGTGGACTTGGCGGATTTGGCGGTATGTTTGATTTGTCTGCTCTTGACTATAAAGAGCCAGTACTAGTTTCAGGTACCGATGGGGTAGGAACGAAGCTGAAGCTAGCTTTTATGATGGACAAACACGACACGATTGGTATTGATGCTGTTGCAATGTGTGTTAATGATATTTTAGCTCAAGGGGCAGAACCTTTGTTTTTCCTCGATTACTTAGGGGTTGGAAAAGCTGTTCCTGAAAAAATCGAACAAATTGTTAAAGGTGTTGCGGATGGTTGTGAAGAAGCGGGATGTGCGTTAATTGGCGGGGAAACCGCTGAGATGCCAGGTGTTTATGATGAAGAGGAATATGATATTGCCGGCTTTGCTGTTGGTGCTGTTGAGAAATCGAAAATGGTAACGGGAGAGAATATCAAGGAAGGCGATGTCCTCATTGGTCTAGCATCAAACGGGATTCATAGCAATGGCTTTTCTCTCGTTCGTAAAATTTTATTGGAACAGCATCAATTAAACTTACATGAACGCTATGAACCATTGACGGAGACGCTTGGTGAGGAGCTCTTGAAACCAACGAAAATATATGTACGTGCGGTGTTAAACGTTTTGAAAAAGTATGAAATTCGAGGAATGGCCCATATTACAGGCGGCGGTTTTTTTGAAAACATTCCGAGAATGCTGAAAGAAGGGCTAGGAGCAGAAATTGATTTCGGGTCTTGGCCGATTCCTTCTATTTTTACGTTTTTACAAGAAAAAGGAAACCTTTCACAAAAAGATATGTTTGAAGTGTTTAATATGGGAATTGGCTACGTTCTTGTCGTGGAAGATCGTGTATTAAATGATGTCATTCGAGTGCTGGAAGGAAGCGGAGAAAAAGCTTATATTATCGGACGAATTCAAAAAGGCCATGGCATCACGTTTGGTGGGGGCAAATTAGAATGAAAAAAATTGCAGTATTCGCATCTGGAAACGGGTCCAATTTTCAATCCATTGTCGATTATATAAAAGAAGGAAAATTGAAAGCACACTTAGCGTTATTAGTATGTGATAAGCCAGGAGCAAAAGTAATTGAACGTGCTAAAAACGCCCAAATACCTTCTTTTGTATTTAATCCAAAAAGTTATGAAAGCAAAGAGCATTTTGAAAAAGATATATTACAACAATTAATAGAATATGAGATCGATTTAATTGTTTTAGCAGGGTATATGAGATTAATTGGGCCTACATTACTTCAACCATATCAAGGAAAGATCATGAATATTCACCCATCATTGCTTCCATCTTTTCCTGGTAAAAATGCCATTGAACAAGCATTGGAAGCAGGGGTGAAAATTACTGGGGTTACGATCCATTATGTTGATGAAGGAATGGATACAGGCCCTATTATTGCACAAAGAGCTGTTGAAATATCAGAAGTAGATAATGCTGAAACATTGGCTCAAAAAATACATCAAGTGGAACATACTTTTTATCCTGAAATCATTCAACAATGGATAAACGAAAACAAATGAGGTGAAATAATGGCAATCAAACGTGCGCTCGTTAGTGTTTCAAATAAAGAAAATATTGTCCCGTTTGTGAAAGAGCTAGTTGGGCTAGGGATTGAAGTAATCTCAACAGGCGGTACGAAAAAGCTGTTGGAGGAAAATGAAGTAAATGTCATTGGTATTTCAGAGGTAACTGGTTTTCCAGAAATTATGGATGGCCGTGTAAAAACGTTGCATCCTGCTATTCACGGAGGGTTATTAGCTGTACGTAATAATGAAAAGCATATGCAGCAGCTTGCCGAAAATAACATTCAAACGATCGATTTAGTCGTTGTCAATTTATATCCTTTTAAAGAAACGATTTCAAAAGAGGATGTCGCATTCCAAGAGGCGATTGAAAATATTGATATAGGCGGCCCAGCGATGCTTAGGGCATCTGCGAAAAATCATCAAGATGTTGTCGTCGTTGTTGATCCAGCTGATTATGAAACCGTTTTGCAAGAACTAAAAGAAAAGAAAGAAGTAAGCCAAGAATTGAAAATGAAGCTTGCCGCAAAAGTATTCCGTCATACAGCAGCATACGATGCTCTAATAGCAGAATATTTAACAAAGCAAAATGCTGAAGAAGATCCGGAAAGCATTACGGTTACCTTTGAGAAAAAACAATCGTTGCGTTATGGGGAAAATCCTCATCAAAAAGCAACATTTTATCAAAAACCAATCAGACCTAAAAGATCCATTGCAGAAGCTAAGCAATTGCACGGAAAAGAGCTTTCTTATAACAACATAAAAGATGCTGATGCAGCACTGCAAATTGTCAAAGAGTTTTCGGATCCAGCCGCAGTTGCTGTCAAGCATACGAACCCATGCGGTGTTGGAACAGGTGAAACCATTTTAGAAGCTTATACGAGAGCGTATGAAGCTGATCCAACGTCTATCTTCGGTGGTATTGTTGCCTTAAATCGTGAAGTCGATCAAGCGACTGCTGAAAAAATGCATGAAATTTTCTTAGAAATCATTATCGCTCCATCCTTCAGTGAGGAAGCGTTAAAGATTTTAACAAGCAAGAAAAATTTACGGCTTTTAACGATTGATGTAAATGCCCCTTCTTTACCTGAAAAGCAGCTGACATCTGTACATGGCGGCTTACTTGTTCAAGATGAAGATCGTTTTACATTAGATGATGCTGAAATCCATATTCCTACAAAGCGCGAACCAAGTGAGGAAGAATGGAAAGACTTAAAGCTTGCTTGGAAAGTTGTTAAGCATGTCAAATCAAATGCCATCGTGCTCGCCAAAGATGAAATGACGATTGGCATTGGTGCAGGACAGATGAACCGTGTTGGTGCTGCCAAAATCGCCATTGAACAGGCTGGAGAAAAATCAAAAGGTGCAGCCCTTGCATCAGATGCCTTTTTCCCAATGCCAGATACAGTGGAAGAAGCTGCAAAAGCAGGTGTTACGGCAATTATTCAACCGGGCGGCTCTATTCGTGATGAAGATTCAATTAAAAAAGCGGATGAATATGGAATCGCCATGGTCTTTACAGGTGTACGCCATTTTAAACATTAATATATTTGATAGAAAAAGGGGGTGTCTTTCATGAACGTTTTCATTATCGGTAAAGGAGGACGAGAACACGCTATTGCTTGGAAGGCTGCACAAAGCGCACTCGTTGACAAAGTGTATGTTGCACCGGGAAATGACGGAATGAAATCGATTGCGACAACAGTTCAAATATCAGAAAACGATACAGAACAGCTCATTCAATTTGCCAAACGGGAAAATATTGATTTAACCATTGTTGGACCTGAGGTGCCGCTCATAAATGGAGTTGTCAATGCGTTTCAAAAGGAAGGTTTGACGATATTTGGCCCGACAAAAGAAGCAGCTGAGATTGAAGGAAGTAAAGCCTTTGCGAAAGATTTAATGAAAAAATATAACATTCCAACTGCCAAATATGAAACATTTACAAGCTTTGAACAGGCGAAACAATATGTCGAGGAACAAGGCGCTCCAATTGTGATTAAAGCAGATGGTTTAGCAGCAGGTAAAGGGGTAGTCGTTGCGGCGACAAAAGAAGAAGCGATTGAAACATTATATGATTATTTAGAAAAAGATAAATTTGGGGAAGCGAGTCAAAAGGTTGTAATTGAAGAATTTTTAACAGGGGAAGAATTTTCGCTTATGGCCTTTGTGAATGGGGAAAAGGTTTATCCGATGGTTATTGCCCAAGACCATAAACGTGCATTCGAAGGTGACAAAGGGCCAAATACTGGGGGAATGGGCGCCTATTCTCCTGTGCCGCAAATTTCACAAGAGATCGTGGGTGAGGCGATCGAAACTATTTTAAAGCCTGTTGCTAAAGCATTGAAGTTGGAAGGGAGACCTTTTACCGGTATTTTATACGCTGGATTAATTGATACAACAGACGGGCCAAAGGTCATTGAATTTAATGCGCGTTTTGGCGATCCTGAAACACAAGTTGTTTTACCGCGTCTCCAATCGGACCTTATCCAAGTATTGCTAAGCGTGCTAAAGGAAGAACCGGTTGCGCTTAAGTGGGATGACAAAGCTGTTTTAGGGGTTGTGGTTGCTTCGGAAGGTTATCCAGGAAGTTATAAAAAAGGAATTCCATTAGGCAAACTGGAACCATCGCAGCAGGATCACTTAATCTTTCATGCGGGAACAAAAGAGGAAAACGGCCAATTCCTTTCTGACGGAGGCCGTGTATACCTTGTAGCTTCCTTTGGTAAGACGTTAAAAGAGGCGCAAGAAAACGTGTATAAGGAAATGGATCAATTTCCAATGGACGGATTATTTTACAGAAAAGATATCGGTTACCGTGCTTTATCCGATTAACTTTCAGAGCCTCTCTTTTTTCGTATAAATACAAACAGTAAAGCAACAATGCTTCCGATTAATATAGCGAGGACAAAGGACATATCGGTTAAATATTCCCAAATCATCTGAACAACTCCTTTTATTATAAAGATTAGGAACTTCTGCTAAAAAACGCCACATCGTGTGGCAACGCTTAAAGTTAGAACATCCAAAGTATGTAGGGGCTGTCAAAAAGGGGTTTAACCCCAAAGACAGTCCCTTCAAATCATTTACGAAGGATTGAAAGATATTTCTTTTTCCTCATTTTTCTCTTCTTGATAGTTTTCAAACATAAACGTGATTGGGCAGAAACGTAAAATTCCTTCGCCGACTTTCATAGCGCTGGCGAAAATAACGAGCAATAGCGAATCTCGCCATGGTGTTTTTACATATTTAGCACAAGCCCAGCATAACATAGTTAAACCGAATGTAATTCGAACTAAGGAATTAACAATACCAATATTTTGTTTAATCATCAAAATCACCTCAATTTTTTTGTATAAACAAACAGATGCAAGTTCAAAAATCTGTAAAAATCTTTAATGCGTTAATATTGTTCATATGTTAACATATAAAGAAATGAAATATTTTAGGAGGAATAGGTTATGCTTGGTCGTGCGTTTTGGAAAGCTCATGAAATACGCGATCATATTGCTGTCGCTTCAAATAAATTAGCACCTACATTATGGTTAAAGAATGCGATGTTTTTGCATCCGTATTTAAATAAATGGGTAGGAGGGAATATTTGGATATACCAAGACCGCATTATTTATGTTGGCGATAAAGAGCCAGAAATAACGGAGGGCACGGAAATATATGATTGTTCAGGACAGTATTTAGTGCCTGGTTATATTGAACCGCATGCTCACCCATTTCAGTTATATAATCCCCATTCACTAGCAAAGTATGTATCGCAAACGGGAACAACTACGTTAGTATGTGATAATTTATTATTGCTTCTACAATTCAATAAAAAGAAAGCGTTTTCTTTCATCGATGATTTGCAACTACATCCCGTTCAATTTTTCTGGTGGGCTCGCTATGATTTACAAACGGAAATGCGAGAAGAAAACGAAATGATCGCACCTGATATTATGAAGCAATGGATTGAACATCCATTAGTTATTCAAGGAGGCGAGTTAACGGGTTGGCCAAGGCTTCTCGGTGGGGATGATCTTTATTTACAATGGATTAATGAAACGAAAAAGATGGGGAAAAGAATTGAAGGGCACTTTCCAGGTGCTTCCGAAGCAACATTGACGAAAATGAAGTTGTGCGGTATCGATAGTGATCATGAGGCGATTACGGGTGAAGAGGTGTATAGACGTCTAAAAAGTGGTTATACGGTTTCGCTGCGTCATTCGTCGATTCGTCCGGATTTAGAAACGTTGCTTACAGATATTTTACAGCTAGGAATTAAGCGGTTTGATGAAATGTTTTTTACGACAGATGGATCAACTCCTTTGTTTTATCAAGATGGAATGATTAATAAATTGATTGAAATCGCCATCAATCAAGGAGTACCTGCCTTTGAAGCATATAAAATGGCTACGTATAATGTTGCGAAATATTTTCAATTAGATTCATACATCGGTGTGATCGCTCCGGGAAGAATTGCGTCCATTAATATTCTTGAATCAAAAGAAAACCCGCATCCTGTTTCTGTTTTAGCAAAAGGGAAATGGATTAAAAAAGAAAATGAATTATCACATCCTTTTCCTGAAGTGAACTGGAACAAGTATGGCATTAAACCTTTAAATCTTGAGTGGGAATTAACAATGGATGATTTGCAATTTTCGATGCCGATGGGACTAAAAATGCGAAATGCGGTGATTATGGAACCGTATTCCATTACTCTCGATAATTCAATTGATGAATTATCACTAGATCACGATGAAAGCTTTCTTGTGTTAATTGATAAAAATGGCAAGTGGCGAATTAATACAATGTTAAAAGGATTCGCAAAAGCTGTAAAAGGGTTTGCAAGCTCATATTCAACAACGGGTGATATTTTATTAATCGGCAAAGATAAGCATGATATTTTGAAAGCGTTTCAGCGTTTAAAAGAAATTGGCGGCGGCATTGTATTAACGGAAAACGGAGAGGTTTTACATGAAATACCGCTCCATATAAATGGAGTCGCGTCAGCCAAAAGCTTTTTAGAAATAATGGAAGAAGAGAAAACGTTAGATCGCCTTATGCGTGAGCGTGGATATCCATTTTTAGATGTCATTTATACATTGCTCTTTTTATCTTCAACCCACTTACCGTATATTCGAATTACGCCTGATGGAATTTATGATGTCATGAAAAAAACGGTACTCTTTCCATCAATAATGCGTTAAAATATAAAAGGGATAAAACAATAAGGTTGTGAATATATGAAGCGTTTATTGTTAAGCATTTCCTTTTTATCTTTTGCCGTTTTAATAGGGTGTTCGAATCATACAGGTCAAACTGAGGAGGACAAGGAAAAGGTTGTAGAGCAAGAGGAGAAACAGGAAAATATTGTTCTTGCGCCTTTCACTGGATTACCAGCAAAAGGTGGTATTGAAAAGCGCCCCTTTGCTGTCATGATTAATAATCATCCAAAGGCAAGACCGCAATCGGGCTTGCATAAAGCAGACATCGTTTATGAAGTGCTCGCGGAAGGGAACATTACGCGTTTTCTAGCCATTTATCAAAGTGAACAGCCGGATATTATTGGTCCTGTTCGCAGTGCAAGAGACTATTATATTGATTTAAGTAAAGGATACAAGGCTTTATATGTGAGTCATGGCTGGAGCCCGAGTGCAAAAGAAAAGCTTGAGTCGGGGGAAGCTGACTATTTAAACGGACTTTTTCATGATGGAACTTTGTTTTGGCGTGATAAAGAGCGCAAAGCTCCGCACAATTCTTATATCTCCTATCAAAATATAGAAAAAGGGGCAAAACGAAAAGGCTATCAAATGACAGACAATGTTGCACCATTAACCTTTTTAGCAGAGGATGATATGGATAAAATTGACGGCGATACAATGCCTGAATTTGTTGTCAAATATGGTCATAATGAAAACTGGACCGTTCAATATGTATATGATACTGAATTAGAAAGATATAAACGGTACAGCGACGGAGAATTAACGATCGATCGTGAAACGGAAGAACCGATTTTATTAGATAACATCTTCGTAGTTGAAATGGAGCATCAAATTATTGATAATTATGGTCGGAGAAGTGTTGATATTCACTCTGGTGGAAAGGGATATTTATTTCAGCATGGTAAAATGTTGGAAGTCAATTGGGAAAACGAGAGTGGACGTATCCTTCCGTACAAAGACGGGCAAATCATACCATTTGTTCCAGGTCACACATGGATCAACATAGTTCCCGATCTACATCAGGCATTGTTCATATCCAAAATTTGAAAAGGAGAATGCTATATGCAAATTGATAAGTTGCGTGGCAAAGAATTGGATCAATTATTTAAGGCCATTCTTTCCTTACGTGATTTAGAGGAATGCTATCGTTTTTTTGATGACCTTTGCACAGTAAATGAAATTCAATCATTAGCGCAGCGGCTTGAAGTTGCGAGAATGTTGCGTGAAGGAAATACGTATCATAAAATTGAAACCGAAACAGGTGCAAGCACTGCAACGATTTCCCGTGTAAAGCGCTGCTTAAACTATGGGAACGATGCTTATGCAATGGCACTTGATCGCATTTATTCAAAAGATGGATTAGAGAAATCGTAAAAAGCTGTCAACTTTTAGACAGCTTTTTTTCATATGGTGATGATTGTTGGATCGTATTCGACAGAAGTTGGATCGTATTCGACAGAAGTTGGATCGTATTCGACAGAAGGATCGTATTCGACAGAAGTTGGATCGTATTCGACAGAAGTTGGATCGTATTCGACAGAAGTTGGATCGTATTCGACAAAAATTGGACTGTATTTCTCCTATTGGACAGAATCAAGGAAGAGACGGTCATTTTTTGGCGGTGGCAATTTTGATATAATGTGAAAGGGTATGACGGTTAGGAGGAAAGTTTATGTATGATATAAACGAGTGGAAACATGTGTTTAAGCTCGATCCAGATAAAGATATTCATGATGAACATTTAGAAATGATTTGTGAATCAAATACAGATGCCGTGATTGTTGGCGGAAGTGATCATGTTACAGAGGATAATGTGCTACATCTTTTATCACGTATCCGTCGTTTCCTTGTTCCGTGCGTATTAGAAATTTCGAATAAAGAATCAATCGTACCGGGATTTGACTTATATTTCATACCGACCGTATTAAATAGCCAAAACACGAAATGGATTACAGAGCTTCACCATGAAGCTGTCAAAGAATACGGTGAATTAATGAACTGGAATGATATTTTCATGGAAGGCTACTGTATTTTAAATGAGGATTGTAAAGCTGCTAAATTAGCAGAAGCAAATACATCACTTGATGTTGAGGATGTGAAAGCTTACGCAAGAATGGCTGAAAATATGTTTCATTTACCAATCTTTTATTTAGAATACAGTGGGACATACGGAGATGTTGAAATGGTAAAAGCGGCAAAATCATGCCTACAAAACACGAAGCTTATATATGGCGGCGGGATTAAAAATGCGAATCAGGCTAAAGAGATGGCCAAGCATGCTGATATAGTGGTTGTAGGAAATGTCATTTATGAAAATATTGAGAAGGCATTAGAAACCGTAAAAGCAGTAAAAGGTGAATGACTTCGTTGATGTTTTTTTGTAAAATAGAACATATGTTTGTTTAAGGTGGTGACGGTTTTGCAATTTATAACAGAACAATTGCTATCAGGGTTAAATGAACGGCAAAAGGAAGCGGTGAAGCTAACGGAAGGACCTGTCCTTATTATGGCGGGTGCTGGAAGTGGAAAAACGAGAGTCCTTACACATCGTATTGCTTATTTATTGGCGGAAAAGCAAGTGGCTCCATGGAACATTTTAGCGATAACGTTTACGAATAAAGCAGCACGTGAAATGAAAGAAAGAATAGAAGGTTTACTAGGTCCAGGTGCAGAAGATATTTGGATTGCCACTTTCCACTCCATGTGTGTACGTATTTTACGTCGGGATATTGATCGAATTGGCATTAACCGCAATTTTTCTATTTTAGATTCTTCCGATCAACTCTCTGTCATTAAATCGATATTAAAAGAACGCAATATTGATCCGAAAAAGTATGATCCTCGCGCCATTCTTGGCTCCATTAGTTCAGCAAAAAATGAGCTGATTAAACCAGAAGAGTATGCCAAAACAAAAGGAGGGCCTTGGGAACAGATTGTTAGTGATGTTTATACAGATTATCAGAAAAAATTATTAAAAAACCAATCCCTTGATTTTGATGACCTCATCATGTCAACGATACAACTGTTCCAACGTGTACCGGAAGTACTTGAATACTATCAGCGGAAATTTCAATATATTCATGTCGATGAGTATCAAGATACGAACCGTGCTCAATATATGCTTGTAAAAATGTTAGCTGCACGCTTTCAAAACTTATGTGTTGTCGGGGATTCGGATCAATCGATTTACCGTTGGCGCGGGGCGGATATTGCAAACATTTTATCATTTGAAAAAGATTATCCAAACGCAAACGTTATTTTGCTTGAGCAAAACTATCGTTCCACGAAACGTATATTACAAGCGGCAAATGAGGTAATTAAAAACAATGTCAATCGGAAGCCGAAAAATTTATGGACTGAAAATCCGGAAGGTCAAAAAATAACTTATTATCGAGCAGAAAGTGAAACAGGAGAAGCCCAATTTGTGGCAGGAAAAATTCAAGAGCTCGTTCAGTCAGGGAAAAGAAAGTATTCAGATATCGCGATATTATATCGAACCAATGCTCAATCCCGTGTGATGGAGGAAGTATTGCTTAAATCCAATATCGATTACACCATTGTCGGCGGCATTAAGTTCTATGACCGCAAAGAAATTAAAGATATTCTTGCTTATTTACGTGTTGTCGCAAACCCAGATGACGATATTAGCTTAGAAAGAATTATAAATGTGCCAAAACGAGGGGTTGGAGCAACTTCGGTTCAACGTATACAAGAATATGCCACAGAGCATGGATTATCGATGTTCCAAGCTATCGAGGAAATTGAACAAATCGGTGTAAGTGCTCGTGTTGTCAATGCTTTAACGAGCTTCCGTGATATGATTCGAAACTTTAATGCGATGCAAGACTACTTATCTGTAACAGAGCTTACCGAAGAGCTGCTTGAGAAAACAGGGTATCGAGAAATGCTTGAATCAGAAAAAACGCTTGAAGCACAGAGCCGATTGGAGAACATTGATGAATTTTTATCAGTAACCCAAAGCTTTGAAAAACAAAGTGAAGATAAAAGCTTAGTCGCCTTTTTAACAGATTTGGCACTCATTGCTGATATTGACCAGCTTGATAATGAAGAAGAGACGACGAAAGATGCTGTTGTTCTCATGACGTTGCACTCTGCTAAAGGACTCGAGTTTCCAGTCGTCTTTTTAATTGGAATGGAAGAAGGCGTCTTTCCACACAGTCGCTCGTTAATGGAAGAGGCTGAAATGGAAGAGGAGCGTCGCCTAGCTTATGTTGGTATTACTCGTGCAGAAGAGGAATTATATATAACGAATGCTGAAATGCGCACCCTTTTCGGAAGAACGAACATGAATCCTGAATCACGGTTTATCGATGAAATTCCGGATGATTTAATTGAAAACGTCAGTGTACAAAAGAAAAATACAAGAACCTTTGCTCGTCGGACAACCCCAAATATTCGCCCTTCATCGAAACCGACTTTGACGAAAACAAGTGGAGATGCCGTTGATTGGGCTGTTGGTGATAAAGCGGAGCATAAAAAATGGGGTATTGGGACAGTAGTGAGTGTAAAAGGTTCCGGAGAGGATAAAGAGCTTGATATTGCGTTTCCAAGTCCTGTAGGGATTAAGCGGTTGTTAGCGAAATTCGCACCAATTGAAAAAGTATAATGAAAGGGATGACAGAATGGACAAACAAACTGCTGAAAGCCGTGTCAAAGAATTGCACGATCTTTTAAATCAATACAACTATGAGTATCATGTTCTAGACAATCCTTCTGTTCCTGATTCTGAATATGATCGATTAATGCAAGAGCTAATTCAGCTTGAAGAGCAGTTTCCAGAGTTAAAAACACCTGACTCTCCTTCCCAAAGGGTAGGCGGTGCGGTGCTTGAATCATTCCAAAAAGTTGAGCACCGCATTCCGATGCTTAGTTTAGCGAATGCATTTAATGAGCAGGATTTGCGTGATTTTGACAGACGGGTACGCCAAGCCGTTGGGAATGACGTCAAATATACGGTTGAATTAAAAATTGACGGGTTAGCGGTCTCTCTCCGCTATGAAAATGGTGTATTTGTTCAAGGGGCTACACGCGGTGACGGAACGGTAGGCGAAGATATTACGGAAAATTTAAAAACGATTCGTTCCATTCCATTGCGACTCAAAAAAGATTTGTCCATTGAAGTACGCGGGGAAGCGTTTATGCCGAAAAAATCGTTTGAAAAGCTCAATGAAGAGCGTCAAAAACAAAATGAAGAACCGTTTGCAAACCCACGAAATGCAGCAGCTGGTTCATTGCGCCAGCTCGATCCAAAAATTGCCGCGAAACGAAATCTCGATATTTTCGTCTATAGTATTGCAGATCTTGGTGAAACAGGAGTCACCTCTCATAGTGAAGCATTAAATTTATTAGACGAACTTGGATTTAAAACTAATCGTGAACGAAGAACATGTCAAAGCATTGAAGAAGTCATTCAAATGCTTGATGAATTTTTAGCAAAGCGTCCAGAGCTTCCATACGATATTGACGGACTCGTTATAAAGGTTGATAGTTTAGAACAACAAAGACAGCTCGGTTTTACGGCAAAAAGTCCAAGGTGGGCGATTGCCTATAAATTTCCAGCAGAAGAAGTTGTGACAAAGCTGATTGATATCGATTTGACTGTCGGGCGTACAGGAGTGATTACTCCTACAGCGATTTTAGAGCCGGTACGTATTGCTGGAACAACCGTCAAACGTGCATCTTTACACAACGAAGATTTAATTCGTGAAAAAGATATTAAAATAGGTGACTATGTCGTTGTGAAAAAAGCAGGTGATATAATCCCTGAAGTCGTCAATGTATTAGTGGATAAACGGACTGGGGAAGAAAAAGATTTCCACATGCCAACAAAGTGTCCGGAATGCCATAGTGAATTAGTTCGGATC
The DNA here is from genome assembly GCA_030812955.1 of Bacillus alveayuensis. Lineage (GTDB taxonomy): Bacteria > Bacillota > Bacilli > Bacillales > Aeribacillaceae > Bacillus_CB > Bacillus_CB alveayuensis. The sequence continues at coordinate 42,740 of JAUSTR010000011.1, read as the reverse complement.
GAAGGCGAAGTCGCTCTTCGCTGTATTAACCCGAAGTGTCCAGCGCAAATTCGCGAAGGGTTAATTCATTTCGTTTCAAGAAATGCCATGAATATTGATGGATTAGGAGAACGCGTCATCACTCAATTATTCAATGAAAAGCTTATTCATGATGTCGCTGACTTGTATCAATTAAAACGGGATCAGCTATTGCAGCTTGAGCGTATGGGTGAGAAGTCCACAGACAATTTATTAAAGGCCATTGAAGAATCCAAAAACAATTCATTAGAACGCTTGCTATTTGGTCTTGGCATCCGCTATGTTGGAGAAAAAGCAGCCAAAACATTAGCAGAGCATTTTGAAACGATGGATCAGCTTATGCAGGCGACAAAGGAAGAGCTTTTAGCGATTCATGAAATCGGTGAAAAAATGGCAGATGCGATTGTCACATACTTTGCCAAGAAAGAAGTAAAAGAATTAATTGAAGAACTGAAAAGTTTCGGCGTCAATATGATCTATAAGGGCCCGAAGCGTTCTGAAACGGAAGGAAGCGATTCGTATTTCACAGGTAAAACGATTGTTTTAACAGGAAAATTGGAATCTATGTCAAGAAATGAAGCGAAAGCAGAAATTGAAAAACGTGGAGGAAAAGTAACAGGAAGTGTCAGCAATAAAACAGACTTAGTGATTGCAGGTGAAGCAGCCGGTAGCAAATTAAAAAAAGCTCAAGAGTTAAATATCGAAATATGGGATGAAGCTAGGATGTTAGAAGAAATTAAGTCATAAGAGAGGTAGAGTGCCTTGAAAAAAACATTCATATCATTAGTAGCAAGCTGCCTTTTTCTAGTATCTTGTTCAAACATTGGTGAACCGGAGAAAATTGTTCAGGAAACAGATGAATCAGAACAAGAAACAGCCATCATTCCGAAGTACAGCATTTCAGATGACTACTATAAAATGATTGTACCGTTCAAAACGAGTGAGGCTCGTGGACTCGTTACCAGAAATTTAAACACTCGCCTAGATATTGATGAGTTTGAAACAGGGCTAATGAGGATGGCATTAGATACTTTTTCGACAGAAAAATACTACTTTCAAGAAGGGCAATATTTAGACGAAGAAACCGTAAGAACTTGGTTAAGCCGCAAATCTGATGAACATAACAATGAGGGACTGAACCCGTCAAATTCATCGGAAGAGCAGAATGAGGAAAATCCGATTTATTTAGCACACATTTTGGAGCATGACTATTTAATAAAAAAAGATGAAAAAACGATTGAGCTAGGCGGGATCTCCATTGGGCTTGCATTAAATTCCGTTTATTATTACAGATCGGAAAATGGCCAGCAGCTTGAGGAAAAAATATCATTAGATGTGCTTGAAGAGAAAGGAAAAGAATACGCACAAGAAATTGTGAACCGCTTAAGAGATATGGAAGGTCTTAATAAAGTGCCAATTGTCGTCTCCTTATATGTACAAGCACCGAAATCTTCAATTGTTCCAGGACATTTTATTGCTAAAACGGTTGTTGAGAAAGAGAGTCGCAATATTGGAAGATGGTCAACAGTAGATGAAGAGTACTACTTTTTCCCTTCAACAGAAGGGAGCAATAAAAAGCCGGATGAAGCGAATCGTTTTAATGCTTTAAAAGGTGATGTTGAAGAATTTTTCCCGAACTATACAGGTGTTATTGGCACAGGCTTTTATCAAAATGGAGAACTTAAGCAGATGAAAATTGAAATTCCAATGCAATTTTATGGGAAAGCGGAAGTCATTGCCTTAACGCAATATTTAACGGGGAAGGTAATGGAATATTATCCTGAAGATTATATTACGTTAGAAGTTAAAATTACTTCAACAAATGGCGAGGAAGCGTTAATTGTGAAAAAGCCGGGACAAGAAGAACCATTTGTTCATATCTATCGATGAAAAAAGAAGCTGTTTCCATCAATGCCTATCTCACGTCTATCACAATTTATAGAATCATGATCAATAAAATATGCTATGTTGTGGGGTCAGACGCTTAGGTTACAAATAAAAAAGGTGGTCTTCATGCACCACCTTTTAAAATTTGTTATTTTAAGTCTTCTACTAATTTTTCTTGCATCTGTTCGAATGTTTCCGTAATTTCTTTTTCAGGCTCACTAGTTATGAAGCTGACGACAATAACGGCGATAAAGCTAAAAATAAACCCTGGGATCATTTCATATAAGAAGTCGCTTAAACCGATATTTACCCAAATTAGTACGGTTAAAGTACCAACAACCATTCCTGCAAGTGCTCCCCATTTTGTCATACGCTTCCAGTGGAGGCTAAGGATAATGACTGGACCGAAAGCGGCACCAAATCCTGCCCATGCGTATCCGACTAGTCCAAGAATTGTGTCATTCGGGTTGATGGATAAAAATATAGCAATGAGCGCAACAAGTAATACGGCAATACGGCCAATGGCGACAAGCTCTTTTTCAGATGCATTTCGTTTGAAAAACGTTTTGTAGAAGTCTTCTGTAACCGCACTGGATGTTACAAGAAGCTGTGACGAAATCGTACTCATAATTGCCGCTAAAATTCCTGAAAGTAAGAATCCTGTTACAAGTGGATGGAATAGCACTTCAGCAAATTTAATAAAGATAGTCTCAGGGTTTTCAAGTGTAATTCCTGTTTTTGATACATAAGCAATACCGATAAGTCCTACGAGCATCGCACCTAAAACAGTTAAAATCATCCAACCTATTCCTATGCGGCGTGCAGAATTTATTTCTTTTATAGATTTAATAGCCATGAAGCGAACAATAATATGCGGCTGTCCAAAATAACCAAGTCCCCAAGCAAATAATGAAATAAGTCCAAGAACAGAAGTGCCTTTAAAGATATCTAAATAGGCTGGATTAATACTTTCAATTTCAGAAAACGCAGGGCCGACTCCCCCCACCTCTGTGAAAGCGACAATTGGTACAATAATTAATGCTAAAACCATAATGGTTCCTTGCACAAAGTCTGTTAAACTTACCGCTAAAAATCCGCCAAATAAAGTGTAAGCAACCACAACACCAGCTGTTACTAATAAACCGAGTTTATAATCTAAATTGAAGGCCGACTCGAATAATGTACCGCCTGCTACCATCCCAGAAGAAGTGTAAAGTGTAAAGAAAATAAAAATAACGATTGCTGAAACGAGCCGTAATATTTTCGAATGATCTTGGAAGCGATTTTCAAAAAAGTCTGGGATTGTGATGGAGTTATTGGCAACTTCCGTATATACGCGCAGACGCGGTGCAACTAATAAGTAGTTAAAATAAGCCCCAATTGTCAAACCGATAGCAATCCATATACTTGAAATACCTGAAGCATACATAGCACCTGGCAGCCCCATGAGCAGCCATCCACTCATATCAGAAGCACCTGCAGATAATGCTGTAACCGCTGGTCCAAGCCTACGACCACCTAGCATGTAGCCAGATAAGTCATCTGTAGATTTTTTATAAGCATATAGCCCAATCCCCAACATCGTTAAAAAATAAATCGAAATAGCAATAAATTCATAAATATGCATAACATTACCCCCTCGTATGAACAATAATAAAAAATTTATGAAAATAGAAAAAATTAAGATAATACCCCAAAAGTGGAAGCGGTTACAAAATAACTGCGTCCAATTTTAAAACTGCTTGAACGTTTTAATACTAGCAAATATTTTGATCAATATCAATGCCTAATAATTACATTTAATGTTTATACAAAATTGTTACAATTTTTTATCATGAAATAAAAACTATTCAGTTTTTATTATTTTAGAATCTATAAGATGATAAAAATAGCTGTCGACAAAGTCGACAGCCGAAGCCGCAGATAATTTAACACTTAAACGTGAGAGTGGTAATGATTTAAACTAGCAAAATTATTTTACGAATGCAGCCCCAACGATAATTAATAAGATAAACAATACGACAATTAACGCAAACCCAAAACCGTAGCCGTAACCGCCGTAGCCGTATCCACCGCAGCTGTAACTACCACATCTATAACCTGGACCATATCCATAACCACCAAATCCTCTAAAACCCATTCAAATCACCTCCATTTTTTTGCCGTACATTATTTTATATTCGAATCGTCATCGATTCGTATGGACAAATGTATAGGTCCAAGAAAATTAAGTATTATTTAGACAGCTGAAAGGCTATCTGCCCAGACATTATTTTCTGTTTATTCATATGATGTACAGATATAAATTTGCATCGAAGTGTTGAAAAAGGGGGGAAAAGCATGAGAGAAGAGGAAGGGCATGCAATTTTTCGAAAAGAGCCTGGTGGACCAATGAAGCTCATAAATGAATTCTTTCAGCAAAGACCAAAACGAACACTTCTGGATCAAATTGATGATTATTTTCGAGAAAGGCTAACCATTCCTTCCTTTAAGATTCATATGGATGAAACAGATCAGTATTTTATCGTTACAGCAGAGCTTCCAGGAATTCCAAAAGAAGATATTCGGGTAAAACTGGTAGATGACGAATTAATCATTACTGTCAAGAAAAATGCTGCTGCATCGGAATACGAAGCAACGAAAAAAATAAGAGGTGCTAAACAAACAATTGAAATACCATCATATGTTTTGACAAAGAAAATGAAAGCTAATTACAAAGATGGGATTCTCCGCGTACGTTTCCCAAAGAAGCGGGGAAAGTCCATTGAAATTGAATAAACGATTGTTAAATAGGCTGTAGGGGTCTGACTTGTGGGGGCAGGCCCCTTTTGGTTGATTAAAATGTAGAAAGATACAGGAGGAATTGTTGCTTTATCGGGATAAATTCTGATATTATCAGAGTATTGTAGTGGTTCGAAATTTACGGAGGTGAACAAAATTGTCACGTATTTCTAAAGAGCAAGTAAAACACGTGGCGCATCTTGCTAGACTTGCGATTTCCGAAGAAGAAGCTGAAATGTTTACAAGTCAGCTTGATGCGATTATTACTTTCGCTGAACAGTTAAACGAATTAGACACTGAAAATGTTGAACCTACTTCTCACGTATTAGATATGAAAAATGTGATGAGAGAAGATGAACCAGAACAAGGTCTTCCAAGAGAAGAAGTATTAAAAAATGCCCCAGATCATAAAGATGGACAATTTCGTGTACCATCCATTCTGGAATAAGGAGGGATTTATCGAATATGTCGTTATTTGACCATAAAATTTCAGAACTAAAGGAAATGTTACATAAAAAAGAAATACAAGTATCCGAATTAGTTGACGAATCATATCGTCGTATTGAAGAAGTAGAAGGTAAAGTTGATGCATTTTTAACATTAGATGAAGAAAGAGCTCGTCAAAAGGCAAAAGAGCTAGATGAACAAATTGGAAACAAAGATGAATACGGGCTGCTTTTTGGTATGCCAATTGGAATTAAAGATAACATCGTAACGAAAGGTTTACGTACAACATGTGCAAGTAAAATTTTAGAGAACTTTGATCCGATTTACGATGCAACCGTTATTAATAAGCTTCACGATGCTGAAGCTATCACAATCGGTAAATTAAATATGGATGAGTTTGCAATGGGTTCTTCCAACGAAAACTCTGGATTTAAAAAGACGAAAAACCCTTGGGATTTAGAAAGAGTACCTGGTGGTTCAAGCGGTGGTTCAGCAGCAGCTGTTGCGGCAGGTGAAGTACCATTTGCATTAGGTTCAGATACAGGTGGATCGATTCGTCAACCAGCGGCATTTTGTGGTGTTGTTGGTTTAAAGCCGACATACGGTCGTGTATCTCGCTTTGGTTTAGTTGCATTTGCTTCCTCTTTAGATCAAATTGGACCAATTACTCGTACAGTTGAAGACAATGCCTATTTACTTCAAGTGATTGCTGGTGTAGATAAAATGGATTCTACTTCTGCTAATGTAGATGTTCCAGACTATCTTTCTGCTTTAACAGGAGATGTTAAGGGATTAAAAATTGCACTTCCGAAAGAATATTTAGGTGAAGGTGTAAGCGAGGAAGCACGTCAATCTGTTTTAAATGCTTTAAAAGTGCTTGAAGGTTTAGGAGCAGCTTGGGAAGAAGTATCTCTTCCACACTCCAAATACGGGATCGCTACATATTACTTACTTGCTTCTTCAGAAGCATCTGCGAACTTAGCTCGTTTTGACGGTGTACGATATGGTTATCGAACTGACAATGCTGAAAACTTAATTGATATGTATAAAGAAACACGTGCGGAAGGCTTCGGAGATGAAGTAAAACGTCGTATTATGCTTGGTACATTCGCTCTAAGCTCTGGTTATTACGATGCGTACTACAAAAAAGCACAACAAGTTCGTACATTAATTAAGAAAGATTTTGAAGATGTATTTGAAAAATATGATGTCATTATCGGACCAACAACACCGACACCAGCCTTTAAAATCGGCGAAAAAATTGATGATCCACTCACAATGTATGCAAATGATATTTTAACCATTAACGTCAACCTTGCCGGTGTTCCTGCTATTTCCGTACCTTGCGGCTTTGCAAACGGCTTACCACTTGGTTTACAAATTATCGGCAAACACTTTGATGAAAGCACTGTATATCGTGTTGCACATGCATTCGAACAAGCAACAGACTTCCATAAACAAAAACCGGAACTGTAAGGGGTGAGAACGAATGAACTTTGAAACGGTCATTGGTCTTGAAGTCCATGTCGAGTTGAAAACGAAGTCTAAAATTTTCTCAAGTGCTCCAAACGCATTTGGAGCAGAGCCTAACACAAATACAACGGTTATCGACCTCGGTTATCCAGGTGTTCTTCCGGTTCTAAACAAAGAAGCCGTTGAATTTGCCATGAAAGCGGCAATGGCGCTTAATTGCGAAATCGCAACAGATACAAAGTTTGACCGGAAAAACTATTTCTATCCAGACAATCCGAAGGCATACCAAATTTCACAATATGATAAGCCAATTGGCCAAAACGGTTGGATTGAAATTGAAGTAAATGGGAAGAAAAAGAAAATCGGAATTACTCGCTTGCACCTTGAAGAGGATGCAGGGAAACTAACACACTCTAGTGAGGGCTATTCTTTAGTTGATTTCAACCGTCAAGGGACCCCTCTTATTGAAATCGTGTCTGAGCCTGATATTCGCTCCCCTGAAGAAGCATACGCTTATTTAGAAAAATTAAAATCTATTATCCAATATACTGGTGTGTCTGATTGCAAGATGGAGGAAGGCTCACTTCGCTGTGATGCGAACATTTCCCTTCGTCCAATCGGTCAAAAAGAATTTGGGACAAAAACAGAGTTGAAAAACTTAAACTCGTTCAACTTTGTTCGCAAAGGTCTAGAATATGAGCAAAAGCGTCAAGAGCAAGTCCTTTTATCTGGCGGCGTTATCCAACAAGAAACACGTCGGTTTGATGAAGCAACAGGAAAAACCATTTTAATGCGTGTCAAAGAAGGTTCTGAAGACTACCGCTACTTCCCAGAGCCAGACCTTGTCGCTCTTCACATTGATGATGAGTGGAAAGAGCGCGTTCGCGCATCGATTCCAGAGCTTCCAGACGCTCGCCAAAAGCGCTATATTGAAGAGCTGGGTTTACCAGCATATGATGCAAAAGTATTAACACTGACAAAAGAAATGTCCGATTTCTTCGAAGCAACCGTTGCAGCTGGCGCCGATGCTAAGCTTGCCTCTAACTGGCTAATGGGTGAAGTATCTGGATACTTAAATGCTGAACAAAAAGAGCTATCAGAAGTGGCGTTAACACCTGAAAGCCTTGCTGGTATGATCAAACTCATTGAAAAAGGAACAATCTCATCCAAAATCGCGAAGAAAGTATTTAAAGAACTGATCGAAAAAGGCGGAGACCCAGAAAAAATCGTCAAAGAAAAAGGGCTTGTCCAAATTTCTGACGAAGGCACTATTCGCAAGCTGGTCATCGAGGCATTAGATGAAAACCCACAATCTGTTGAAGACTTCAAAAACGGTAAAGATCGTGCCATTGGCTTCTTAGTCGGACAAATCATGAAGAAGACGAAAGGACAAGCCAACCCACAAATGGTTAATAAGTTATTACTTGAAGAGATTAAAAAGCTGTAAAATGAATCGGCTTGAAACACCCGTTATCGCGGGTGTTTTTAACATTGGCGATTTTTCATATTATTAACTATAATCCAGTTCAACTGGATGCAGATACTAAACTAACGTTTGTATAAGCCTGTAATCAAATGTTTAATTAAGTAATGTAGATGAGCAAATTCCCTAACATATATTTACATCCAAACAAAAAAGGAGACAGGAATCCAACTCCTTGGTTAGATTAGATGCGCTACCAACTACCTACAAAGATGTTCATGTCTCATGAATAGATTAGCACCTCATCAAGGAATCCACTATTTTTCATAACGTTTTGTCATTTCTCTTGTTTCCTATCATATTTATGTCCTTTATTAGTCCTATGAAGGACCTTTCTTATGTTTTCTATCTTCATTATGTCCTTCATTAATCCAATGAAGGACACTTCTTATGCTTTCTATCTTATTTATGTCCTTCAAAAGCCTCATGACGGACATTCATCATCTACATTTGCTTCTTTTTGGACTTCATCTCCCCCCTGAAGCTTGATGGATACCGTGTTCCCGAACCTCAAGTAATGAAACGGTATTGGATTATTGTACAACTTGCTTATGTGTACAGTATGTTCGAATCCAACGGCAATTTTTCGGATGTGCTCGATCTCCTGCGTAAGAGAAAAGGACATAGCCTCGTGGAGTTCATTTACCATGCGGCGAAACAAAATATTCCCATTGATTCTGTGAAAAAACAGCTTCACGTGACATAAGGGGTAACCTGTTTGTTTTTTTTATGGTAATTATTGTAATCAGAATTGCTCAACTACAGTTAAGTATTAGAGAGATTAAGCTGGCAAGGAATTTCAATTTAAACAAACGTTTGGTTAACTGGAGAAGAGGTTGCGTTATCAAGGAAATTTGCCTTGAAATAAACGTTTGTTTAAATGGGGATTTTTGATTACAAATGTTATGTCTTATTTGTGACAAATGAAATCGTCGGATTATTGACAAATGAATAATTTTTATTTGAAAAGCTTCATTACATGTATAATATAAGGGTAAGATTTTTTAATAATGTTTGTAATTTTCATACAAAATCTCAAAAACGATCTTTAAACATCTACAATTTTCTAGATATAAACCAATATAATTTCCGAACTTAAAACTAGGAGGAAAAACATTGGCTTCTTTACATCCAAAATTAGAAGGGTATTTACTTTTAGCGGATGCTGTTATTATTACCGATCGAAATTATCGTATTATAGCGGTTAATAAAGCTTTTGAGAATATCACAGGCTATACAAAACAGTATGCTTGCGGAAAAAACCCGAGATTTCTTCGTTCTAATTTAACGAAAAGCACTGTATATGCGGAATTAAAAAAAGAGCTACAGCAAGGAAATCCGTGGTCGGGTGTTTTTATTAATAAAAAGAAGTCTGGGCAGCTTTGGCATTCCTCAATTACGATTACGCCGATTAAAATAAAAGATAGCACTTACTATGTCGGGATTTTCCGCGAGTTAGAAACGTTAAAAGAAGGATCATATATTTCTAGAGAACAAGCAACGGAAATGAAAAGAGAAATTTTAAAAGTCCTGGCTATATCTTGTGAAATTCGTGACCCTGGAATAGAAGGTCATTTAATGAGAGTGCAAAAGTTTACAGAGGAGCTCGTTTATTTTCATAATGAGAGATGCCAATTAAATTTACAAAAGGGATATATGAATAATATCATTAATGCAAGCATCCTTCATGATATTGGAAAAGCTGGGATTCCTGAAGGGATTTTATATAAACCGGGCCCACTCACCCATTATGAACAGATGATCATTGAAACCCATCCATTAATTGGTGTGGATATGTTGGATAAGATTTCAAAAGATATTGAACTGGACTTGCTTCAGAAAAGCTTTGCGATTGCACGAAATGTTATCTTATACCATCATGAAAAATGGGACGGAACCGGGTACCCGTATAAGCTAAAAGGAAACGATATCCCGTTTGAAGCAAGAATAATCAGTATTGTCGATGTGTTTGATGCTCTCATAAGTAGACGCTCTTATAAAGAAGCATGGCCGATGGAAAAAGCACTGGACTTCTTAAAGGAAAACAGCGGAAAGCATTTTGACCCAGAGCTTGTTGAATCATTTATTATGATGAAGGAGTCCAAAAACAAGCAAAATGAACAAGACGACTATCCAATGAGTCAAGAAAGAGCATTATAAATTTGTTAGACAAATACTCAAAAAGCATCGAATATCCGATGCTTTTATAATGTTTTGGCAGGAAAGATTAGGGAGCTTGAATGAATTATTATAGTAAATATTTTGAAATTGAGTAGATTGTGTATTATAATGTTTTTTTGTGTAATATAAAATCGAGAAATATTTCCCATTACCTTGTATAGGATGATGTGTAATGAAAAGAGCGAGAATTATATATAATCCAACGTCTGGTCGTGAGATTTTTAAAAAATATTTGCCAGAGGTTTTACAAAAATTTGAACAGGCAGGCTATGAAACATCTTGTCATGCCACAACAGGTGAAGGTGATGCCGTTGAAGCAGCAAAGATTGCGTCACAACGTGGATATGACTTAATTGTGGCTGCTGGAGGGGACGGTACGGTAAATGAGGTGGTGAATGGTCTTGCCCCGATGGAAAATCGACCTACTCTTGCTGTCATTCCAGTTGGTACGACGAATGATTTTGCCCGTGCGATTGGAATTCCTCGTGATCATATTTTGCATGCAGTTGATGCGATTTTGAACGGGGTAAAAAGAAAAATTGATATCGGGAAAGTGAATGACCATTATTTTATTAACATTGCAGGCGGCGGCCGTTTAACAGAGCTTACATATGAAGTTCCAAGCAAATTAAAGACTGTACTAGGTCAGTTAGCCTACTATTTAAAAGGGATTGAAATACTTCCATCTATTCGACCGACAGAAGTTGAGATTGAATATGATGGCAAACTGTTTCAAGGGGAAATTATGTTATTTTTAGTATCGCTTACGAACTCTGTTGGTGGTTTTGAAAAGCTTGCTCCGGATTCAAAGCTGAATGACGGTATGTTTGATTTAATTATTTTAAAGAAAGCAAACATTGCCGAATTTATCCGTGTGGCAAGTTTAGCTTTACGCGGAGACCATATTCGCGATGAACATGTTATTTACACAAAAGCTAACCGTGTCAAAGTGAAAACAAATGAAAAAATGCAGCTTAACTTGGATGGAGAATACGGTGGGCTCCTTCCAGGGGAATTTGAAAACTTATACCAACACATCGAAATCGTTATGTCAAAAGAAAAAGCCGAACAATGCGCCCCTTTATAATCGGGTAATGAGTAAGAGCAGCTAAAAAAGCTGCTCTCTATTGTGATCGCTTTCCAATTGATTTGCCATTTTTAATAAATCAATGACGTTTAACTCATAAAGCTGTTTTCCATCTTCAGTTTTATACACTCCTTTTGTAATTATTTTTTCAATGAGTGAATCTTTAAAGCTCTGTTCCATTTGGTATCACTCCTCACCGACTCTAACGTTAATAATAGTAAAAAATTTTTTCAGTTCCCATTTCATTTCTATTACGTATTATGAACAACCATTTCTGAAGGTAATCATATTGGTTATGAACTTGTAGTATGATACAATCTGAACAGCAGAATAAGATAAGGGAGAAGCAAACATGACGAAGGTTGTACCACCGGTTGAGAAAAATGAATATTACGATGCAGTTTTTGAAGACTTAACACACGATGGTGCTGGCGTAGCGAAAATAGAGGGATTTCCGGTATTTGTTCCGAATGCACTGCCAGGTGAATCAGGGAAAATAAAAATCGTTAAAGTAAAAAAAGGTTACGGATACGGTCGACTAATAGAGCTATACGAACAAAGTCCAGAGCGGAGGGCAGCACCTTGCCCGGTTTACAAACAATGCGGCGGCTGTCAGCTTCAGCATTTAAGCTACAAAGGTCAGCTTGATCATAAACAAAAGCATGTAAAAGAAGTACTAGCCCGAATTGGGAAAGTCAATTTGGACAAAGTGATAGTTCATCCAACGATAGGGATGAAAAATCCATGGAATTACCGCAATAAAGCTCAAGTACCAGTTGGAGAAAGAGAAGGCGGATTGATTGCTGGATTTTATCAAAAGAGAACACATGACATCATTGATATGGAACGTTGTTTAATCCAGCAGTCTGAAAACGATGAAGTCGTTCAAGCTGTCAAAAATATTTGCAGCCGCATTGGCATTCAAGCTTATGATGAATTGACCCATCAAGGCTGGCTGCGCCATATTATGGTTCGCTATGGGTATCAAACAAAAGAAATGATGTTAGTATTCATTACCCGTACAAAGGACTTCCCAAACAAAAAATCAATGATAGCTGAAATAACAGCAAAGTTTCCAAATATTAAATCTATCGTGCAAAACATTAATCCAAAGCGGACAAATGTTATTTTAGGTGATGAAACAAGAATTCTTTGGGGATCTGAATACATTTATGACTACATTGGTAACATTAAATTTGCCATTTCGGCTAAATCGTTTTATCAAGTGAACCCTGAACAGACGAAAGTCCTTTATGAAAAGGCTCTAGAATATGCAAATTTATCAGGAAACGAAACGGTTATAGATGCTTATTGTGGAATAGGCACTATTTCTCTTTTCCTCGCACAAAAAGCGAAAAAGGTATACGGTGTTGAAATCGTCCCAGAAGCCATCGAAGACGCGAAGCGCAACGCACGTTTAAACAATATTGAAAACGTCGAATTTGCCGTGGGTGAAGCAGAGTCCATTATTCCAAAATGGTACGAACAAGGAATCAGAGCAGACGTCATAGTCGTTGATCCACCACGCAAAGGCTGTGACGAATCACTGCTGCAAACCATTTTAGACATGAAACCGAAAAAAGTCGTTTACGTTTCCTGTAATCCTGCAACACTAGCAAGAGACATTGCGATCTTGGAACAAGGTGGATACGAAATGAAAGAAGTACAACCTGTTGATATGTTTCCGCATACGATGCATGTGGAGTGCGTCTCGCAGATCGTTTTGAGAAAAAATTAAGCAGGAAACGCTTTTGTTTCCTGCTTATTCAATTTTCGGAGCGGAGAATCGATAAAAGATTTTTGGAGTTCCATCCGCTTTAATTTCAATACGATCAATTAAACGATGCAAAATTTCCGGTGTTAATTCATCAAAGTTTAAAAATTGGGCTAATTCCTGTTTCAACTTTTGGATGTTCTCGACAACTTTATGGCTTGATAACAAAGATTCAAGTTCTTTTTTTGAAATAACAAGCTCATTGATTTCTTTGCTATTTGCCTCAATCATATCTTGATAATCCTCTTGGGTGATTTTTTCATCGGCGAGCAGCTCGATATATTTTCGTTTCCGTGCTTTTAAGGCGTCAATTTTCTTGTTTATTTTATCCAGTTTCTTTTGGACGGAAAGTTGAGATTGTTTTGCTTTTTCTTCGAGTTGTTTTAAATAATATTCCTTATCAATTTGCCGCATGAGAGACTGGATGTCATGAATGATGGTTTGTTTAAGCACTTCCTCTTTGATGACATGGCTGCTGCAGGCTTTTTTGTCGAATCTGGCATATCCACCGCACACATAACCTTTACGATTTGAGCGATACCACATGCCTTTGCCGCAATCAGCGCAATAGGCGATATTCGTAAATAGGTGCCGTTTTGGAGCAGGAATGGTTTTTGAACGTAATTTCATCTGATGTTGTACAGCTTCAAATACGTCTCTTGGAATAATCGGCTCATGAGCGTTTGGAATAATAATTAGCTTCTCATCAGACGCCTTTTTCCGTTTGTTGCTTGTAACACTCACAGTCGTTGTACGTCCTTGGACCAAATCGCCGGTATAGTGTGGATTCGTTAAAATGAGTTTGATAGTAGAATCATTCCACTTGTCACCTGCATTCTTCTTTCCAGCCACTTCAGCTGGTGTTGGTATCCCTTCGTTATAGAGTCTTCTTGCTTTTATATCTCGACCATCGCCTGCCAGATATTCATTGAAAATTCTGCGAACAATGTTTGGGGTTTCATCATCTCGAATGTGCAATTTTCCATCTTTGATTGTATATCCGTAAGGGGGCGTACTTCCTTTAAAAAGCCCTTTTTTAGCACGGGTCTTGAGAGTTTCTTTTACTCGTTCGCTTGTACGTTGAGCTTCTTGTTCATACATCCAAGCATAAAGTCCAAACATGTGTGTGTTTCCTTGTAAGGTGTTAATAGCTCCATCTAGCGTAATGATGTGAACCCCGTGATTTTCACAAAGATTTTTGATTTGATAAGATAGTTCTCCGTTTCTCGCTAAACGCGAAAGCTCTTTGGCTAAAATAACATCGATTTTTTTGTTCATTGCATCGTCAATTAATCGCTGCAAATTTTTGCGCTTTGCTGTAGTTCCTGATTCAACATCGATGTAAACTTCATACAAATCCCAGCCTTTATCTGCGATATAGTTATAAAATAATTCTTTTTGATACTGTAAAGAAGCTTGTTGCTCTAACTTATCAGAAGAAACTCGTACATAAACGCCACATCTCATTTCACATTCAATCCTTCCTTGTTAAATTGAGATGTAGCAGTGTTCACCTTTTTAGCATTATTGACAATTTCGTCAATTTTATTATTAATAATGGATTTAATAAGTTCAGAAAAGGTTACTTTAGGGTCACTGTAAACGCGTTCTATAGAATTTAATGGTTTCTTCATGATAGTTGGCTCCTTTCATTTAAAGGTAAGTCTAAAAATAAAAACCGCAGAGTACCCAGCCACATCCACATACATTAAGTGGCTTAGTAACCTCTGCGGTTTTCGCTTTTTGTCGGGTTACGGAGTCAGTATTTAATTTTTTGTTTGGAGATCTTTTTAAGGATTAATTTTGACAAATAAAAAGAATAGTAGTCAGTGAAAACCAATCATCAAGGAGGGAAGCGCCGATGAAAGCATATACGTTAACGGTATTTGAGAAAAACGGCGAAAAGTTGTTAGACGAAACTTTTGAAGCAGCGAGGGAAGAGGAAGCAAAAAAAATCGGCGAACAGAAGCTAAGAGAAAAAAACTGCCACGAAAAAACATACCGCTGTACATCTTCAAGCGGCAAATTGATTCTTTTCCATCGTTAAAAAGGGGCTTGCCCGTAAGTGTCTGACCTCACATGTATTTCACATGTATTCACATATATAGCTCATTTATCCAATATTATGTCCTATTATACTGTATTTCGGGGTCTGACACTTGCCTTTGGGTCAGCCCCTTTTATTTGTTGAAACGATTTTTCCGGCACATCTTTATTTCCTTTTTTTCATTTTCTTTTCAGAATTTACTTTTAAAATAATCCCAAAAGGAAGTAGAAAAAGGGGGAAACCGCAATGAGAAAAATTTTTTCCATTCTAAGTTTCATTTTCTTTATTTCAGCAACAGCCGGATTTCATGCTGCATTCGTTCAAGCTGACGATGATGAGAAGGAATACGAAGGAAGAATAGAGGAATATGAGCATGAAAACGACGACGATGATGAGCACAATGATGAAGAACGATATGAAGATGAATATGCCAAAGAATTCAAGGAAGAAAGAAATGCAAACGATAACTATTATAAGCAAAATTCCGGCACTTATGAAAACCGAATCGTATTAAAGCAAGAATATTGGTACAAGTGGTCGCGCTCTCCTGAAGCACCTGATAAATTTGCAGCAACACCAATCTCTTCAGAAAAAACCGTGCCAATTCAATTTAAAGAAAAAGACTTGCTGTATACGAACGTCGTTCCTATGGAAGGGCAGCTATTTGTACCGCTTGAGGAAACGGCACAACACTTAGGTGCTTCAGTTATTGTATATTCAACATCAAAAATAGCTGAAATCAAACTCAATGACAAACTTTTGATTGTAAAAAACGGTTCAAGGGCAGCTTACGAAAATATGAAAAAGACACCAATGCCTCTGCCTATTTTTGAAAAAAATCAAAAACTTTATATTCCAATCAGCGTTTTAGCGAACAGTTTAGGATTTCAAGTTACATGGACAAAGCAACAGCAAATACTCGTTTATTAGAAAGCAGGTGAAGTTCTTTATGAGAACAAATAAATGGACAAAATGGATTATAGGATTAGGCGGTATTACTGTATTTACAAGCTTTCTTCAGCTGGTAAACAATTCGGACGCACATGACAACGGGCAGCAAAACAAGACGCAAATCTCATTAAAAGAAGAAACCGTTTTATCTCAAAATAATAGTGTAGAAGTGAATGAAGCAAAAAAAAAGCGTGAGCAGCAGCTGCTGTCGCTAGATTGGGATGAAGGAAATTGGGATGTCGAATATTCGAACGAAGCCATTATCGCCATACCGAAAACACAAACTTCCCGATTGCAGCCGGCAGAAAACCGGACAAGGAGATCATAACAATGGGTGAAGAACAATCATTATCAATGAACGGTATGGGAACGGCTATTAATGTTCGAGTAATGGAGTACAAGCGGTCGCTCAACTGGAAGCTCCTTGTGCAAACTTGGTTTACTACTTTTGAAAAGATTTGCTCCCGTTTCCTAGATGATAGCGAATTAAACAAATTAAATCAGTCCCCTGCTGAGACAGTGATACAAATTCATCCTATTTTGTATGACGTCTTGCAAACAGCGTTCGAATATGCGGTAAAGACAGAATTTTATTTTAACCCATTTGTAGGAACTATCATGAAAAATATAGGATATACGCAATCTTTTCATAAGCAACATTTTTTACCCGAACATAAAGAAAATATTGATTTATTTCGTGTGCCGTCTGTAAACAGCTTGTCGTTTTTTCCCGCATTAAAAGCAGTAATAAAACATACAACCGAGGAAATTGACCTTGGAGGAATCGGCAAAGGCTGGAGTGTCGATAAAGCATACCATTTATTAAGAGATTTAGGGATAAACGCTGGAGTTATTGATGCGGGAGGTGATATGTTCATTTGGGGAGATGTTGGCAGAAAAGTAGGAGTAGCAAATCCCTTTGCAGAAAATGAAGATATTGTACAATTTTTTATTTCTTCCGGCGCAATCGCAACATCAAACGTTCTTTACCGAAGCTGGAAAGTAAACGAAGACACCGTTCATCATATCATTAACGGCCAAACTGGAAAAAATCCGGACAACAGCGATGTTGTGCAGGCTACTGCTTTCGCTGAGTGCGCCTCAGAAGCAGATGTGATTGCAAAAGTACTTTGCATGCTTCCTTCTCGTCAAGGTGTGCAATGGTTAAAAGAAAAATTTCCGCAATCAGCGTGTATTATCGTGACCGAAAGCAGAGAGTTGCTTATCACTCCTTCTATTTCATGTTATGTTGAAAGGCTGGCGATTTAAAAATGATTGAATTTCCTACTTGGGAATGGATTCGCTCTTCTGGATTAAGCGCCTATTTTCTCCTTTTTCTATCTATCTGCTTTGGCATCATGCAAAATATAAGCATCATCCCAAGAAATATCGGCAAGCACTTTCTTGCCATCCATCAAACAGCCGGATGGCTCGCATTTTTGTTCGCATTTTTGCACGGCTTTTTACTCTACTTTGATCGTTATCAACCATTTACGATACTCGAAATTTTTGTACCGTTCCTTGCAAAATATAAACCTTTTTTTACAGGATTAGGAATCGTCTCTTTTTATTCAATGTTTCTCTTATTTTTAACAAGTGATTTACTAAAAAAAGTAGGGCGAAATATATGGAAAACCGTCCATCTTCTTATTTTGCCGAGCTTTATCCTTGCAAGTATACACGGAATGTTTGTTGGAAGCGACGCAGATGAAACATGGGTGAAAATCATTTATATCAGCAGTATATCCATTTTTTTATTATTAACGATTTTTCGTTTTCTTACAAAACCACAAAAACAATAAAAAATCATCGTAATTGAAGGTGGGAAAGATGTATATTCTCTTGGCAGAAGATGATATGCGGCTTGGCAAACTGATTGTTCATATGCTGAAAAAAGAAAATCATACAGTTGATTGGGTGCAAAATGGGGAAGATGCGTATTATTTTGCGAAACAAGCAAGTTATGATTTATTAATTCTCGATTGGATGATGCCGATTAAAGAAGGAACCGAAGTTTGCAAAACATTGCGCAAGGAAGGCTTTAACGGGGCTATTCTCATGCTGACAGCGAGAGATGCACTTGAAGATCGGGTGAAAGGCCTAGACTTAGGAGCGGACGACTATATTGTCAAACCATTTGAATTTTCCGAACTCCTTGCCCGAATTCGTGCTCTCGCCAGAAGAGCAACAAAACCATTTCAAACCGAAAAACTTTCTCTAGGAGACTTATCTCTTCATCTAAGTGAATACTCTATCAAAAAAGGAGGTAAAAAAATTTCATTAACAAACCGCGAATTTCAATTAATGGAATTATTTATGCGCAATCCGAATCAAATTTTGCCCCGCGAACTGATTATTGAACGAATTTGGGGGGTAGACGCTAATATTACAAGCAATAATATCGACTCTTTTATTCGTCTTTTACGAAAAAAACTTGGGGATGACGGTACGCTTATTCAAAATATTCGAGGGGTAGGTTATAAGCTTAGCGATGAACGACAAAATGTTTAAAAAAATCCGCTTCCGTCTCACTCTTCTTTTTACAAGTCTTATCGTTATCTTTTTAATATCGTTCACAGTCATCAGTTACAGCCTGCTGTCATCACTAATTACAAATAAACAAAAACAGCAAGTGATTACATTAGCTGAGGCAGAATATGCTGAACATAAAAACGAGCTTTTTCATTGGTATGATCATGCCAAAAATGTAAGCAGTAACAAAGCGAGAAATGATTATCTTGAGTACAATCCAGAAGCTCCATTTTTCTATTATGTCATAACGTGGAACGGGGAGATACTAGACGGAGACGAATCTTTTCCAGAGTTGCGCGAAAATATACTAAAAACGATTCATGGATGGATTCCACAAAATGAAGAAGTGCGCCATGAAACAATCAAAATGCAAAACGGAAAAACAATATCATTGCTGCTTTCCGGAAAATCCGTATTTAAAAATGGGGTATATATTGGAACGATTTATACCGGAACAAATATTACAATGCAAACCTACATTGTAAAAACTTCATTAATGATATTAAGTTTAATTTCGCTCGTATTTATCGGTCTGTCTGCTTTGCTTGGCTACTATATGTCCGGAAAAGCGATGGTGCCAATCGCCAGGTCTTTTCAGAAACAAAAGGAATTTGTTGCCAATGCCTCCCATGAGCTGCGTACACCGCTTAGTATTTTCCAATCATCCCTTGAAGTCATCGAAACGGATGAAAGAGAGAAAATGAGCGAATTTTCCTTGCTAGTATTAGATGATATGAAAGATGAAGTAAAAAGAATGACAAAATTAATTAATGACTTATTGCTGCTCGCCCGCTCCGATGCCGATGCTGTCCAGTTGAATAAACAATGGTTTGAGCTTGAGCCGATTATTAATGAATTGATAAGGAAATGCCTCCCTTGGGCGGAACAAAAAAATATTGAATTTCTCACGAATATACAAGAAGGAATAACAATGTACGGGGATAAAGAGAGAATTACGCAGCTGCTTCTTATTTTGCTCGATAATGCCGTAAAGTACAATGTCGAAAATGGACTCATTCGCATTATGATATCGCGTGAATCGCAAAATATAAAAATCGAAATAAACGATACGGGGATCGGCATACCGAAAGAACATCTGCATCACATCTTTGAACGATTTTACCGCGTAAGTAAAGCTCGATCACGCCAACTTGAAGGAAATGGAATTGGCCTTTCGATTGCACAATGGATTGTTGACACTCATGGTGGAACAATCAGCGTACAGAGCGAAGAAGGAAAAGGAAGTTGTTTTATCGTTACGCTTCCGCAGCCTATTCAATAACTTCAAAATAGGGAGTGGAGTTTATGAAAAAATTAATGATGGTGTCCGTGTTTATTTTTATGCTCAATATCGCTTACGGACAAGCGATTCCTGTTTTTGCTGATGATGAAGAATATGAGGGGCATGAAGAAGAAAACGAAAATGAAGCCTTTGTTGAAGAAGGTGGAGAATTATTAGGATGGGGAGCGGTTGCTGCCACAGTCGCTGCCGGAACTCTTTTTCCTTTACGGCGGAAAATTTCCTTTTTTACAAAAACAATTCCAAATGGGAAATCATTATTTATCAATCTATTAAGAACACTTACAAAGTGGCATATTCCAATCGGGGCAGCTGCCGTTACATTAGCTTCCATACATGGGATATTAATGTATATGGCAGAAGGAGAATTGACACTCCGTGAATATGCGGGAATCGCCGCTGCTGGATTGATGATTACAGCAGCCGTTATCGGTATGATGCTTGCCAAAAATAAAGCGAATTCTTCCATTCGTTTCGCCCATATTGGAATGTTATTGATGACTAGTATGCTAATCATTTTCCACATTATCATCTCATAGTCATGAATAAAGGCTGGCTCCAAAACGTCTGACCTCCCGTAAAAACCATTGATCTGACAGTCAGGCCAGCCTTTCATGTTAAAATATTTCTTTCATTATCTTTAGCTTTTCTTCCGTATAATACACATAATTATCAATAGGATGATTAAATATAAGATTTTCATAAATGTCATCATTGGTTTTGCTATCTTGATTACCTTGTGGCAGCTGCCTTCTTTCCTGTTTTGCTATCGACAGTATCTGCTGTAAAGAACGTTGATAAAACTTATTTGAAAGTGGCACAAAATTTCGAGATTAAAAAATTCGAGCTATTGCGCAAAATCATTTTTACTGCCACATTCCCTTATATTGCGAACGGGCTTCATATAGCTGTAGGTACAGCTTGGATTTTTCTTGTAGCAGGAGAGATGGTTGGAACGCCGTCAGGACTTGGTTATTTAGTTGTCGACGCCAGAAATTCCATGAGGCTAGATTTAGTCATGGCTGCCATACTATTTATCGGCGTATCCGGGCTGCTTCTCGATAAAGTGGTCGGACTTATTGAAAACTGGATTTATCGTATTTGGGGAAGAGCATAATCGCTGTGCAAGGCAAACTTTCCTGTTTCAAGGGATATCTCAGCCCTTCAAGTTGAAAGTGCTTTTCCAACTAATCATCTAGTTGCCTATATTATTTTCAGAGGATTGTATACTCATGATGAGAGCATACATCCTCTTTTTTTATTTGGAACCAAACTATCCAACGATTTTAGAAAACAGCAAAAATAATTCGGCTATTAAATATAATCTTTTGATGTAAATCTTTTGTAAAGCAAAATTTACAATGAATTAGCTTTGACACAATATTGGCTTAATATTTGTTTTTTATATTTCTTTAAAAGCTTTGATCCTCTGCCCCCATCCAAGAAGCAAGCTTCTGCCCGACAAGAAGTTTCCGCAAGAAATAATTCACAAAGTATAACAATCGTTTGTCATTTGAACTGCTTTCATACAAAAAATATGGAAAAGTACTTCAAATTATACTTTGTTAAATATTGAGAGCAGATTCGGAATTTTGAAAGAAAGGATATTTAGCTGTGACAAAAAGCAATGCAGGAACCATTTTGTTGGAAAGATTAAAAAAACATAAAATGGTAGCAGCAATTAAAGAGCCGAAATATATTGAGAAGGCGATCAAGAATAAAGAACATTTAAGTGCTGTCTTATTAATGACTGGAACCATTTTAACGGTAAAAAGATATGTTGATTTCATCCAGTCTGAAGGGCTTCCCGTCATATTGCATGTTGAAAAAATAGGCGGTCTGGAAATGGATGGCGATGGAATTGACTTTGTAAAAAAGAATGTTCAGCCAACGGCGATCGTTACAACGAGGAACGGCACTATAAAAAGGGCAAAATCGAGCGGTTTATTTGTTATTCAGCGAATCTTTTTAATTGACACGGAAGTTTATCATAATTTAGTGAAGGATGCGGGTCAAATCCGCTCAGATATGATAGAAATTATGCCGTGCCGTGCTCCGGATTTTTTAAAGAAGTTCACAAAGGTTTCGCAAGTTCCCGTTATAACAGGAGGGCTGTTGACTTTGCCTGAACATGCTAAGGAAGCGATAAATAATGGCGCGCTCGCTGTAACGACGTCCAACTCAAAATTGTGGGAAATGGATTTAAATTAAATTTTAAAAGAGAATTTACATATGATTTATACTAGATTAACAATTATCATCTATATTAAAAGTAACAAGTGAATAATTACTGGTGCAAATAGAGAGACCTCAAATTTAATGTATATGGAATAGATATATACATTATATTTGGAGTCTCTTTTTTGTTATGCAAGCAATTGGAGGTGATTTTGCCGTCATTTAATAGTTTTGTCAGTTCGGGAGATAAGAAGCATTTACGCCTAAAACAATAATGGCAAACGATCTGCCAACCTGTCATTGGCGCTGTAACTATGAAAAATAGCTTTATTCTGTAATTGAAGACAGCTTGTAGAAGCCGCTTGCTCGAACATCGATGGTGATAGTCAGAACATGGCAACACGATTTTTTAAATGATCCCTATAAAGAATTTCTAAATAGCCGAAATGTCACGACAGTTTGAAGCTCCCTTTCATAAATTAAGCTCAAACAATTTGGTGAGGAGGAATATAATGAAATCATTTGTAAAATTAATTTGCGCATTTACATTAGTATTTATGTTAGCAGCTTGTAACAACACGAGCAAGCAATCAGCCAATGACTCTCCTGCTAAATCAGAAGACGGCAACAAAAAAACGGTTATCGAATACTGGCACGTAAATGCTGAAACTCAAGGCGGAAAAACAGTAGAAGAATTAGTAAAAGAATTTAATGCGCAAAGTGATACAGTAGAAGTCGTAGCCAAATACAACCCGGACATGTATAAAGGGTTGATGCAAAATTTGCAGGCTGAAGTAGCTGCGGGCAATTCTCCAGCGGTTGTACAAGTAGGATGGGCATTTTTAGACTACTTCTCAAATAATTTTCATTATGTTCCGCCGCAAGAAATAATAGATAAATATTTTCCAGAAGATAAAACATTTTTAAAAGATCATTTCTTAAAAAATGTTTTAGATTTAGCGAAAAATTCGGATGGCGAACAAGTCGGGATTCCATATTCTCTCAGCAATCCAGTCCTCTATATTAATCGAGATCTTTTACGAAAAGCTGGATTAGATGAAAATGGGCCGAAAACATGGGAAGAGGTAAGAGAATTTTCCAAAATAATAAAAGAGAAAACGGGAAAATATGGATTTTATTTACAGGAACCGGCAGATAACTGGGCTACACAAGCTTTATTAGAAAGTAACGGAGCCCAAATGATTACGGATGGAAAAGCAACATTTGCTTCAAAAGAAGGAATTGAAGCTTATCAACTATGGGCTGATATGGTGCTAAAAGATAAAACAGCCTTGCATTTGCCTTGGGATCAAGGTGTACAAAGCTTTATCGATGGCAATGTCGCCATGGTCTATACAACGATTGCCCAACGTTCGCATATCCAAGCGAATGCCAAATTTGACGTAGCGGCAATCAAATCACCAGCATGGGAAGGAAAAGAAGTGAAACTGCCGGCAGGTGGCGCAATGCTGGCTATTACAGCAAAAGATGAAGACCAGCAAAAAGCAGCATGGGAATTCATGAAATTTCTTTATAGCGTTGAATCAATGGCTAAATGGACAGAAGGAACAGGTTATGTGCCCCCACGTAAAGATGTTGCAGAAGCAGAAAATGGACTTAAATCATTTTTAGAAGAAAATGAAATGATGAAGCCTGCCATAGAACAAATGGACAAGATTGTTCCTTGGGCATCATTCCCTGGAGACGCCGGTTTACAAGCAGAGCAATTATTAATAGATGTACGCGACGAAATTCTTACAGGAAAAGTATCAGTAGAAGAAGGCTTAAAATCAACGGAAAAATCCATCAACGAATTATTAAAGTAAAAGGAAATGTCTACAAAGGGTGACTAACATTTATAACAATTTTTCAAAAAAACTTCCTTTAGTCACCCTCCTTTTAACTTTTATTTTCAATATCAGTGCGGAGGGTTAATAAAAATATGAGTGATGGGACGGCTTTAAAAAATAAAGAGAGTTGGAAAGCGTATTGCTTATTGATTCCAACTCTAATTATATTTTCGATATTCATGTTCTGGCCATTTTTATACACGATTTATTTAAGCTTTTTTGACTGGAACATGATTACTCCGACAAAAGAATTTGTAGGATTGAAAAACTACATTGATGTTTTATCAGATCGAAATACATATAAAATATTGGGAAATACATTTATATATATTGCTTTCTTATTAGTTATAAACTGTATCATACCGTATCTTTTTGCTTTCGTTTTAGATTTAATTTTAAAACGATTTAATGGTTTTTATAAAAGCACCTTGTTTCTGCCAGCATTCATCTCATTGGTCGTCGGTTCGATATTGTTTACGTGGACTTTAAATCCAGTTTCCGGACCTGTTGCCATTATTTTAGGATGGTTCGGCATTGAAATGCCGATTTGGAGTAAATTAGACGGTTGGGTCATATTGGTTTTAAGTTTGATTACATCCTGGAAAGTATTTGGCTATAACTTTATCGTCCTTTATGCTTCTATCAACGGTATTTCACGCGAAATAATAGAAGCAGCCCGTTTGGATAATGTTCCTTTATGGAAAATATTCTTTCATATCGTCTTGCCTATGAGCAGCGCTACTGGCATTTATGTGTTTATTATTACAATCGTCCAAGGACTGCAGTATGTATTCACGCCTATAAAAGTGATAACACAAGGCGGTCCAAATTACGCCAGCTCCAATGCGATCTATCACGCCTATCACGAAGCCTTCGTACTTTACAGAACAGGACACTCTGCAGCTTTATCAATTATGACGATGTTAATCTTTATCATATTATTAGTTCTTGAATTTAAGTTTGTTGAAAGAGGTATCTATTATGAAAATTAAACGATCTGTTGCGATACCTTGGCACATTATTTTTATCATTACAATCATTATTCTTTTATATCCTATCGTTTTTGCATTAGGTTCATCGTTTAAAACATTGGAAGATGCTTACAACAATGTTTTAAATATCATTCCGTTAAATCCGACATTCGAAAACTATATCACATTCTTTAATAGTTTACCTGCTTTCAAAATTACGATGAATACGTTCATTATTGCCTCTGTTGCGACAATTTTCAAACTGATTACTTCATTTTTAGCAGCGTATGCTTTCGTATTTTTGCAGTTTAAAGGGAAAAACATTTTATATTTTATGTTAATTAGTACAATTTTTATCCCTTTTACCGTAACAATGATTCCAAACTATTTGATCATATCGGGTATCGGTTTAGTCAACAGCGTTTGGGGTGTTATTTTGCCGCAGCTTGCCAATGCGCTTGGTATCTTTCTAATGAGGCAGTCGATGAAAACAATCCCCATCTCGTTAATTGAAGCAGCCAAATTAGATCATATTGGACACGCCCGGATTATGAAAGATATCGTTCTCCCATTAGTTAGGCCGGCTGTCACATCAACAGGCATCTGGTTTTTCATTACTACCTGGAACGAATACGTATGGCCGGTGCTCATTTTAAAAAGCAAGGAAAATTATACATTGCCTCTTGCTTTACAGATGTACATTAGCTCAGAAGGCGGCACGAATTTTACTGTCGCCATGGCCGTATCAGTCATCACAATGATAATACCTTTAACTTTATATTTAATTTTCCAGAAGTATATTATCGGAACATTTACTTCTTCTGGAATTAAATAACGGAGGATGGCACAATGAAGGAAATAAGATTTGAAAACGTTTGGAAATCCTATGGAAAAACACATGTTGTAAAAGGGCTCAATCTTACCATTCATCCTGGAGAACGTTTAGTTCTTCTAGGTCCATCCGGATGCGGCAAATCGACAACTTTACGCATGATTGCAGGCCTTGAAGAAATTACTTCGGGCGACTTATATTTGAATGGCGTAAAGGCGAATGACATTCCAAGCGGAAAAAGAAATGTAGCGATGGTATTTCAAAATTATGCATTATATCCTCATATGAATGTCGTTGAAAATATTACGTACGGTTTAAAAGTTCAGAAGGTTCATAAAGACGAAATTCAAAAAAGATTAAATGCTGTGTTAGAAATGCTCCAGCTGAAGGGATATGAAAACAGATTGCCGAAAGATTTATCCGGCGGGCAAAGGCAGCGTGTCGCTTTAGCAAGAGCCGTTGTAAAAAAATCTGATTTCTTTCTGCTTGATGAACCATTATCAAATTTAGATGCGCAGCTAAGAGTATCTGCGCGCAAGGAACTAGTGAAAATCCATGAAATGTATAAGCAAACAATCGTTTATGTTACACATGATCAAATTGAAGCAATGACTATAGGGGATCGTATTGCGTTAATGAATCAAGGGCAATTGCAAATGGTAGATACGCCGGAAAATGTATATAACCGCCCTGCAAACATCTTTACGGCAAAATTTATCGGCTCGCCTCCAACGAATATTGTTGATATGGATTATTATGATGGCAAGGTTGTGATCGGGAAACAATCATTTTTATTGCATCCGATGTGGATCCGACAAATAAATGAAAGCAATGCCAAAACGTTTGTTTTTGGAATTCGACCTGAACATCTAGAAATTTATAAAACTCCCCAAGAAAACACATTAAAAGGCACAGTGAAATACGTGGAAAACCAAGGAAGCAGCTACAGTATTTATATAAATTTAGAAGGTCATGAAGTGATAGCGATGAGTGAAAAAAAGAATTGGCATCCGGGGGAAATGGTCTATTTAAAACCAAAAATGGATCGTATTCATATTTTTGATCAAGAATCCACACAATCAATAGGCTATCCGCAAGAGCTGGATCTGAATGAAAGCAGTCCGATGAATCACAAAATCAATGTGGAAACATATCTTTCATGAGGTGGTTGTTTATGAAAAGAAAAATCTGTTATTCTGATTTGCCACTTATAACAAAAGATCCTTTAAAAAATGTCCATGACTTAATTGAATATGGAGCTGATAAAGTTGAACTATTAATGGATGGCGAAAAATGGGATGACATGGAAAAATCATTCAAAAAATTGTCTTCCAAACTAAAAGAATTGCCCATCGGCTACACAATTCATCCGCCAGCATGGGATATTAACTTAACTAGTGAAAATAAAGCGATTCGGGAAGCTTCATTTTTAGAATACAAAAAAGCGATTGAGTTTGCCGGCATGATTCAGGCTTCGCATGTTGTGATCCATCCTGGGTTCTGTTTTTCTCCGGTTTTTGACAAACATTTAGCAAAGCAGCGAGCTGAAGATTATATCAATCAATTATGTGAATTTGCTAAACCTTTGAACGTCAAACTGGCAATCGAAAACGTCGGATACAACGGCAGTTCGATTTTTACGCAAGATGAGTTTATAAGCTTTTTAGAAAATATTCATGACACGGCAGGATATTTACTTGACATTGGCCACGCAAATTTAAACGGTTGGGATATTCCGCAAATAATGAAACAGACAAAGGATCGACTGATTGCCCTCCATGTTCATGATAATAACGGAACAGGAGACGATCACTTGCCAATCGGTGAAGGAACCGTCCCATGGCAAGAAATCTTTAAAACGATTCATGAACAATCAATCGATTGTCAGCTCATCCTGGAATATGCACCCGGAACACCGTTAGAAAAGTTACACGAAGGCAAAGAAATTCTTCTAAAAGA
Source organism: Bacillus alveayuensis (assembly GCA_030812955.1). Lineage (GTDB taxonomy): Bacteria > Bacillota > Bacilli > Bacillales > Aeribacillaceae > Bacillus_CB > Bacillus_CB alveayuensis. The sequence continues at coordinate 14,989 of JAUSTR010000011.1, read as the reverse complement.
ACTTTCAACAGAATAAAGGTGGAGTATTGTATTGTTACACATTGACGATTTTGATGCATATTGTTTTGATTTAGATGGAACTATATATATTGGCAATAAACTTTTGCCCGGTGTAAAAGAAACGATCGACCGATTAAGGCGCCATAACAAAAAAATTCTTTTTATCACAAATACATCGACACAAACAAGAGAAGAATGCAGAGAGCGGCTTCATCATTTAGGAATTCAAGCGAAACTGGACGAAATCATGACAGCTTCTTATTTGTCAGCTGTATATTTTTTAGAGAAATCTCCGGACTCTCTAGTCTATATTGTAGGTGAAAATGCGATTTTGGAAGAATTCCACAAATTTTCCCTAAAAATGACCGACAATCCTATGGACGCGACCCACGTACTTGTCGGACTTGATCGCTGCTTTACTTACGAAAAACTCAATTTGGCAATGAACGCGGTTCGTAATGGAGCCAAATTAATTGCAGCCAATCCGGATTCGCTTTGTCCAGTTCCTGAAGGGTATATTTCAGATACACTGGCAATAGCGAAAGCAATAGAAGCTGCATCAGGACGGCCGATCGATCAGGTGATCGGGAAGCCTTCCTCTTTTTACGGCAAAAAAGTTCTTGAAAAATTAAACATAAACAGCAACAGGTGCTTAATCATTGGAGATCGTTTAGAAACCGATATTTTGCTTGGAAAAATAAATAATTGTCGCACATGCCTTGTGTTGACCGGAGCCTCCAGCAAGGAGGATATTGAAAAAAACAAAATTTATCCGAATTATATTGTACAAAATTTACAGTATTTGTTTTTCATAAAATAAATCTGCCATACATACTGATTTTTAGGTGAAAGATTCAAACCCAGGTGGAAGTGATTCAGAGCCTCGAAGCTGTCACGCTCCACCTGTTTTTTTACACAGAATCAGCCATTAAATTTTTTGACGACAACATCATTGGAAATACTCATCCAAAGCGACAATCATCGCCCCCATCCGTTCCAGCTCTGGAGCCACGATGCGCTGCACCCCATAATCCTTCAATTCTCCAGCAGTTACTTTGCCGACGGCTGCTGCCACAACATTTTGTTGAAACGCTTCAATAAGGTCGGATGTTGCTCCTTTTTTTTCAGCAAATTTGAAAAGCACTCTTACTTGCGGGGCAGCTGTAAACGCAACAGCATTCAGCTTATTCTCGATTATTTCATCCAACAGCTGCTCGACGGTCTCAGGATTAGGTACAATGGAGCGGTATGGCAAAATTTCATGCAAAATCGCTCCGTGCTTTTCAAACCATTCTGAAAGCTTTGGCACCGGTTCTCCATGCAATTGTAAAAAAACATGCTTGTCTTTAAAAGAAAATCCTTCAATAGCCCGAAGCAGCCCGTCATTTGTTCCGTCATCATCACAAGCATCCGGCTGAATGCTGATTTGTTTAAGAGCCGCTATCGTTTTATAGCCGCGGGCAGCTATTTTTGCTTCTTTTAAAACGTTTATAAATGAATCCAAAATGCCGATCTTTTCTGCCGCTTCCAACAGAGCGTTCGTCCCTATTCCTGTCGTAAACACAGCCCAGTCAGTCCCTTTTTCAACAATGCATAGAAGATCAGCCTACAATTCCGAAGGAGAGCATTTTATTGTTTCTTGAATGGCTCGAATAACAGGCTCCCCTCCTTTTTTGCGAATTAACGTGGAAATTTCCTCGCTCTTTCTAGAGCCTGTGATGGCGATCCGCTTCCCATGTAAATTTCCCATGCATTTCTTCCCCCCTTTTTCTCTATCATACTATAAATACTCCGTTCATCCCTTATTTTCAAATGAAAAAGTTTGAGTCAAGTATTTGTGGGCAACTTTTTTATGGAAGTAGAGTTAGAGCTACCGTTATGAAATTTCAATGTTTTTGTATGTTAGCGGTAGACGGGATTATAGGAAAAGCACACCTGGCTTTCTGTCTTAATAAGTGCCGGTGTTGTTTTTGGCTAACTTTATCTGCAAAAAGGATCTCCATTTTCTATGTTCATCTATTATTCTATTTACCAGAAATATTTTACTAATTTACCAAATTAAAGTTGAAAAAAGTTGAGTTTAAAATATAATGAAAATGAAAAGGAATTTTTTCCTATTAACAGAGGAGGAGAATTCTTAATAAAGGGAAAATTGGAAAAGTATTGAGTACAGTCTTGTCCTTATGCATGTTATCGGTAATTTTGCCAGCTGTATCTCATGCAAATTCTACTTCTTCTGAGGACATAGTCCAACAACAGTTAGAAACTTTTGAAAGAGTGGAGAAAGAGATCGAATCTGACCCAGAACTAGTTCACCCTGATAAAAATTCATCATCTTATAATTTTAAAGCTAATAATTTTCAAGAGTTAGCAGCAGCATCATATCCAAAAAGAAAAGGAGCATTCCTGTTAGAAGTTTTTTCGGGGACTTGAATAAAAAAAGCCCTCTTGGTATGATTCGGGGGTGTCAATCGCACGAATTGACCCCTAATTTGGATACCAAGGAGGACTATACATGAATTCTATCTCAAACAAGAAGATTAATCAAGTCACCGATCAAACACTGGTGGTTGGCATGGATATCGCAAAGAAAAAACATTATGCCTGCTTTGTGGATGAGCGAGGGAGGGTGTTAAAAAAGCCGTTTCCCGTTCTGCAATCGAAAGAAGGATTGGAATGGTTGTACCAGTGCATCGTGGAAGCGATGAAGGAATTCGGGAAAACCGAGGTGATCGTTGGCATCGAGCCAACGGGACATTATTGGCTGAATCTCGCCTATTTTCTTGATGAGAAAGGCATCCCTCTCGTCATGACAAACCCGATGCACGTGAAGCGATCCAAAGAGCTGGACGATAACCTTCCAACCAAGCATGATGCGAAAGACGCGCTCGTCATTGCCCGTTAGTGAAAGACGGCCGATTCAGCTATCCGCGTATTCTGAAAGGGATGGAGGTGGAGCTGCGCGTTGGAGCGACATTTCGCTCCAAATTGGTGGAAGAACAGGGAGCAGTTCGAAATCAGATGATTCGCTGGCTCGATCGGTATTTTCCAGAGTTTACGCAAGTCTTTCCGTCGTTTGGGAAAATGGCGCTCGCGGTACTGGAATATACGCTATTTCCGAGTGATCTAGCAGGAAAAGAGCTGGAAGAGGTCCTCGCCCTTTACCGGCAAAGCGAGGGATTACAATCGCCGCAAAGGCCGAAAGCGAGGTAAGATGGAATAAATATATTGAGCCAATTTTAAATAAACTTTTAAAGTACGAATCATTAGCGTGGGGTACTGTTGAAGGACATTTAGCGCCTGCTTTAATGGGTACTGGAATTAAGAATAGTTCTGCAAGAAGTATTGCGTATTAGGTTGTGTATGTAGCGAAATGGGTTTTATAATTTCAAATTATTAGGGGGTGTTTTTTTGAACAATGAAGAATTGGAAACACAATTAATGTTATTAAAGAATGCTGTTGTATCCTTACATGAACATTTAGCTCCAGAATTTAAAACTAGAGATTTAGTTCTTTTGAAATATGGTTTTACAGAAAAAGAAATATCTGAACTTGATCGATATTTCATGGAGATATTCATGAATAAATTGAAGCCAACTAAAAAGGAATTTCGAAAAAAGCTTGCGGAGATCAAGGGTGTTCCAGAATTAACGGCTGAAGTAGTAAAAGATGTTTTAGAAGGGTATAAAGCTGATGGTTTGCATACAAATACAATTAATAAAATTTTAAAGTAAAAATAAAATTTAAAAACAGTGTATCAGAATGAGAGAGTAGTTGAAAGCTACTCTCTTTTTATTTTTTCGTTCCATGATCGGGGATCGGCGCACATCTTAGGTGTCTTTTTATGATTACTGTGACTCATTTGTTACCTTTCACGGAAAATTATTAAAAATTAATATGTACTAGTAGATACAGGTCCCTCCCATACTGTGTGCCTCGCTCAAGTCCATCAAGTTGCTCCTAATTATGAAAGATTCAAATATTGACCATGATTTGTCGAAAGAAAACGTATTCATATCCGATTAAACATAAAAAAATGCATAATACTTCCGATAAAAATCATAAAGAGTTCAGAACTTCAGAACTGTTGATTATCCATTGTTTTACTTAAAAATACAGAATCGTATGGCTGAACACAAGCTTTTCTGCCACATCCCTCGAACAAGAACGCCAGCGGGCAAATTCATTTGGCCGCTGATGTTCTTGTTCGAGAAGGGCATGCGTATAGCATGCCCAGTCGGCAAGCGATTCGCTTGCCGACTCTGGCAGAAAAGCTAGAAATAGAGCCATCTCAACTGGTTATCATTGGTTAATCAACACGTCTGAAGAGTTATTTTTTTCATCATTTAATCCAGTTGTTTTTGGCCTGTTAACAGATAATAGGGCGATACATATAGGAAGGAGGAATACGGTTTGAATAATGTTCTGCTTATTAGGTAGAATAATAAAATCATAATGGTTTGAAAGAAAAAACATTGAGGAGTAATTGTAAATGAAAGTAAAGATTTTTAAAGACGTTCATCTCTCAGCTTTTATAAAAAGGAGAATGAGCATGATGCGATTTTTTCGAAATATAAGTATTGGCTGGAAATATTCAATCGCTTTATTCGTAACTATGGGGTTATTTATTTTATCAGCGATCGTGTTAGGTGTCCAGTTTTATAAAATAAGTGAAAATATTGGGGAAATTGATCGTCGTGGAGAGAGAGCTCTTTTTATAAACGATATGGCTTCTTTATATCGAGCGGCAGATATTCGTATTGCTGACTATATATATACAAAGGATGAACAATATATTTTAGAATTTAAAGATCGTATTCGTAAATATGAAGATATCAAAAAAGTAGTAGAACCAAGACTAGATACGAATGAACAGAAAGATTTATTAGAAAAAATAGAAAAAAATAGAAAAGAAATTGATCAGTTATTTTTAAATGAAATTGTTCCAGCTGTGGAAAAAGGGAGAAATTCTGAAGTCAGTCAAGCTAGGCAGCAAATTAGGGAACTGCGTAGTGAAACAGTTGAACTACTTAGTCAATTGTCAGACACGGTGAAGAAAGAACATAATTTAGCAATCAATCATGCTTTTAATTCTATTAAAAAAAGTCTCTCCACCATAGTCATTTCTATTATAGTATCAATTGGTTTAAGTGTGGCGATTATGTACTTTATCACACGAATGATCAAACGTCATTTAAACACAGTCGTTAACATAGCGAATCAAATTGCTGATGGAAATCTTCAATTTCAGGAAGTCGCATATGATGGTAAGGATGAAATTGGCCAATTAATCGATTCGATCAATAAAATGAAAGCAAACATACAAGGAATCATTACTCAAGTTGGAATTGCAGCAAACAATGTAGGAAATCAGGGTAAAAGTTTAGCACAACATGCTTCAGAAGTCCAACAAGGTGGTCAGCAAATTGCTTCGACAATGCAAGAATTAGCTAGTGGTGCAGAAGAACAAGCGAATTCGTCAACGAATCTTTCAGAACAAATGAATGAATTCGTATCCATCGTAAAAAACGTATCAGAAAGCCAAGATGAAGTGAAGAATTATTCTGACTCCATGCTGTCTCTCACAGAAGAAGGTAATCAAGCGATGGTAGAATCCATAGATAAAATGGAATCTATTCATGGGAAAATACAAGCATCACTTGAAATGGTTAAAGGATTAGATGTTCAAACGAGAGATATTGCAAAATTAATTAGTTTCATCCAAGAAGTTTCTGATCAAACGAATCTATTAGCTCTAAATGCGGCGATTGAAGCGGCAAGAGCAGGTGAACATGGAAAAGGTTTTGCAGTTGTCGCAGATGAAGTTCGTAAGCTTGCGGAGCAAGTAGCTACATCTGTTGCCGAAATTACGTCTATTATTCAAGGTATTCAAAGTGAATCTAAGAAAGTAGTTGGTTCATTAGAAGATGGTTATCAAATTGTAATGGAAGGAACATCCACTATTTCTAAAACGGGGGAAGTATTTAACAAGTTAAAAGAAACGATTAATGATGTATCGAATAAAATTACCGATATGTCCAAATCAATTCATGACGTTCTTAATGATACAAAGCAAATGAGTGAATCTATTGAAAGCGTCGCATCAGTATCTGAAGAATCTGCAGCTGGTATAGAGGAAGTTTCCGCCACAATCGAACAATCAAACGCATCGATGGAAGAAGTGGCAAAAAGCGCAAAATACTTAAATGATGAAGCATCGAATCTCAATAAGTTAATTCAAAGATTTAAGGTATAAGGAAATCGTATAGCAGATATTAACTTTGTAATCATTTATAGCAAACTAATACTAATAAGTTTTTAGTGTTAGTTTGCTATTTTTTTATGCTGATACCTTTCCTTTATTTGTTAAATGAAAAAAGGAAACATTTTATGAACATCCAAGAAATATTTAGAAAATTATCAAAAAACAGTATAAAATAATTATAGATGATCTAAATCATGATGCCTTTAAAGAAATTTAAGAAAATCAATGGATAAGAGGAGGCTATATATGTCTTTCCTTTGGCTAACTAAAAAAGAAGAAAAATCATGGTCGAAAAAAGTAGAGCAAATGGATGTCCGAATGACTGTTGATGATCCGGAACTTTTATCGAAAATGAAAATGATTCATTTTACTGAGCAAGATTTACAAAGAGCTAAATGTATTCAACCCCTAATAGAGGAAAATATTGAAAAACTAGTAGATGATTTTTATCAAACGATTTTAGAAATAAGAGAGCTCAAAGACATTATTGAAAAGCATAGCAGTGTGGATCGGTTAAGGAGAACATTAAAGATTCATTTAATTGAGCTATTTAATGGACAAATCGACAACCGTTTTGTCGAGAAAAGACTAATCGTTGCAAAGACCCATTATCGTATAGGCTTAAAACCAGCTTGGTACATGTGCTCTTTTCAAAACCTGCAAAATTCCCTCATTCAAATTATCTCAAATGAAATGACAATAAGAGAAGAAGCGTCATTATTTATTATGGCTATCACAAAGCTATTATGTTTAGAAAAACAACTTGTTCTCGAAGCGTATGAAAGTGAAAATTTAAGGATAACAGAAGAGCAGTATGAGAAAGCCAAAAACGGCATAGAGAAAAAAGTTTTAGCAACTAGTCAAGATTTAGTGGCTCTTTCTGAACAGACGCATTCATCTGTAGAAATATTAATTAAGAATAGTGATACAGTGAATCAGATGGTGCATGAGAGCAATGAAAATTCCAAGGCTACTCAATCTTTTACAGAAGAGGGGCAAAATAAAATTAACGAGCTTGTTCAAAATATAAAAGTGATCGCAAACAGTATTGAGAACATGAATCGTTCGGTACAAAAGCTGACGGATGCTTCATCTCAAATAACTGCAGTAGTGAAATTAGTTAATGATATTGCTGATCAAACGAATTTATTAGCTTTAAATTCAGCGATTGAAGCAGCAAGAGCTGGTGAGCATGGCAAAGGTTTTGCGGTTGTTTCTGGTGAAGTTCGGAAGCTATCCGAAAAAACAAAAAGCTCCGTTGGAAAAATCCAAGAATTAGTACAAACATCGAATGAATATATTCAACATGTATTAGAAACATTGAAAAAAGTAAATGAGTCAGTCCACATCGGAAATGAATCTTCTCATCTAGCTAATGAAGCATTTCTTAAAATCTCTCGTTCCATTGATGAAAGTGTGAAGAAGAATCATCTTGTTAAAGATCAAATGGATGAGCTCGTCGCAACGATTAAGGAAATAGGGAAAGCTATGTCTGGTGTGACAGAATCAGCCGAACATCTCATGAAAATCGTAAAAGGTAAGGTATAAAATTTTATCCTTTATTTATATGGTAAACTTCATACATATTGGGTATATCGCCAAGTTTATGATGTTAGCTGGCGTTTTGTTTACTTTGTCATGGATGAATCTTCTAAAACAAGATCGATGAATAAATCGAGAATGATGCTACATTTCCTGACTCTCCTCTATTGTTTGTCCGATCAAAGAAATGACGGAACCAATGGTTAGGATCCTGCTGCCAATGAAAATTAAAGACTCACCACTTTGATGATCCTTATCATCATTTTTTTTGTTGTCATTTTGAACTAGACTGTATATTCCTCTAATAGCCTGCAATGAATTAAAACCGAGAGATTAAAGCGCGAAACCGAGAGATTAAAGTGCGGAACCGAGAGATTAAAGTGCAAAACCGAGAGATTAAAGTGCGGAACCGAGAGATTAAAGCGCGGAACCGAGAGATTAAAGCGCGAAACCGAGAGAATAAGTGCTGAAACCGAGAGATTAAAGCGCAAAACCGAAAGAATAAGTGCTGAAACCGAGAGATTGAAGCGCGAAACCGAGAGATTGAAGCGCAAAACCGAGAGATTAAAGTGCAAAACCGAGAGATGAAATCGCAAAAAGAAAAGGCTGTTTTCGTAAACTTTGTTGCTTTTCGACTGTCCATGAACGAACAAAGAACGTAGTCGGACAAATTACATTTGTCCGATCATCGACTTTTGGTCGGTTCACGTCACGCTATAGAGTGACAAAGCAAGCGATACTCTTGCTTAACAGTCGAAAAGATATAGTATAGCAAGCAATCTTTTAGAAACGACCATGAGCTTTCACTCCAAACCCATGCATGAAGAAAAAGAGCGAAATTTAAAAATTTTAATGCAAATTCGCATTTTTATCATGTAAAATAGAATTAACTGAAAATTCCCTTTCTTCTGTTTTGTTGTTTAATTAAATGCAATAAAAAATGCAACAATGCATTATAAGTTTTTAAGTACAAGTACGAAGCCTTCAAAATAGAGGGTTTATGTTTTGGCACGAAATTTGCATAATGTTTTTTGCAACAGAAGGGAGGGGATTGAATTTACATTGTAAAGGTGTGTGTAGCATGACGGAAACACTCAAGTCAATGATTGATCATTCACCGATTGGAATGGTGTTATTTAATGATAAAGGAGAAGTGCTTTGCTATAACCGCTCAGCACTGACACTTCTTAGCATGGACGAACCTCTTTTGAAAATTGAACAATTTTCTGATCGCATCAAAAACGCTTTTCATGAGGTATTAAAACAAGATCAGCTGGCATTTCGAACAGGTGCGATCCGGTTTCATTTTAAACACTTTTACGAAAATGATCGCAAGCAAACCTTGCTTTCAATTAGTCATGATCCAGAATTTATGGAGCTTGAAAAAATTATTCACGGATCGTTTGATGAAATTTTAGTCACCGATCAAACAGGGACTATTACAAAAATTAGTTCAAGATGTAAAGAGCTATACGGGGTAGATGCGGAAGAATTAATCGGAAAAAATACGATAGAGCTTGAGGAAAAAGGTATTTTTAAACCATCACTTACTCCTAAAGTGTTAGAGAAAAAAGAGAAAGTATCGTGTATTCAAGTAACATGCACGGGGAAAAAGCTTTATGTTATCGGAAATCCGATTTTTGACGACGAAGGAAATCTATACCGCATCGTTTTCAATTCACGGGAAGTTTCTGAAATAGAAGCGTTAGAAAATCGCCTTCATGAAACGGAAGCTTTGCTCGATCAATATAAACGGGAGCTAAAGCATTTAAAACAGATTGTTTTAGACAAAAAAGAAATTGTTTATAAATCTAATTCGATGAAGCAAGTATATGAATTGGCTAAAAAAGTCGCCCAAGTGGATTCGACCGTTCTCATTGTTGGAGAGACTGGCGTCGGAAAAGGAATGATGGCGAGATACATTCATGAACAAAGCAGCCGTAAACAACATAAAATCATTGAAGTTAATTGCGGGGCAATACCTGATAATTTAATAGAATCAGAGCTTTTCGGCTATGAAGGCGGCGCTTTTACTGGTGCGCAAAAGCAAGGGAAAAAAGGAGTTATAGAGCTAGCAGAGGGCGGCACTCTTTTCCTCGATGAAATTGGTGAGCTCCCATTGCATGTACAAGTAAAACTGCTTCAATTTTTACAGGATAAAACATTTAGACGTGTTGGTGGGGGCGATTTAGTCCAAGTTGATACGAGAATTATCGCCGCAACAAACCAAGACTTAACAAAGCTTGTGAAAGAAAAGAAATTTCGTGAAGATTTTTATTACCGTTTAAATGTCATTCCAATTTCAATCCCGCCCCTTCGCCATCGGAAGGAAGATATTCCTGTCTTAGCTGATTATTTATTAGAACGGCTAAATGCTAAATACGATTTAAATAAAAAAATAGATGGAGAAGTCTACCAAACATTGCTTCAATATAGCTGGCCAGGTAATGTACGGGAATTAGAAAACTTAATGGAACGTTTATTTGTTACAAGTGAAGGAAAATCCATAACGGTTTCGGATCTTCCTGAACATCTTATAGAACCTAAACATTCAAGTACCGGTTTGCTTGTTAAAAACATATATCCATTAAAGCAAGCGGTCGAAGAGGTTGAAAAACAGTTAATTTCAATGGCTTATGAAACGTATAAAAACACTTATAAATGTGCGGAAGTGTTAGAAGTCAATCAATCAACAATTGTTCGAAAAATGAAAAAATATTCATTTTTAGCAGGGGGAAAGAATCATGGCAATCATTAAACAAACAGAAGTAAATGAAAAATCGCAAGCATTGCATAAAAGACGCAGTGAAGCAGTACCACGCGGCCCTTACAATATTACATCTATTTACGCAGAGTCTGGTAAAGGTGCCATTATTAAAGATGTTGACGGCAATGAGTATATTGACTTTGCTGGCGGAATAGGTGTACAAAATGTTGGACATTGTCATCCGAAAGTTGTACAAGCGATTAAAGAGCAAGCAGAAAAGCTAATTCATCCATGTTTCCACGTTGCTCCATATGAATCTTATGTCAAGCTGGCTGAACAGTTAAATAAGCTAACACCTGGTGAGTTTACGAAAAAAACAATGTTTGCAAACAGTGGGGCAGAAGCGGTCGAAAATGCTGTGAAAATTGCACGGAAATATACGAAAAAGGCTGGAATTCTATCTTTTGAACGAGGCTATCACGGCCGTACGTTGTTAACCATGACGTTAACAAGCAAAGTGAAGCCTTATAAACATGGATTTGGCCCATTTGCTCCGTCTATTTACAAATTGCCTTATCCATATTACTATCGTGCTCCACAAGGAATGACGACGGAACAAGTTGATGAAAGATTACTTCAAGAAATTCGCGATTTCTTCTTGAATACAGCGGCAGCTGATGAAGTTGGTGCAGTAATTCTTGAACCAGTACAAGGGGAAGGCGGATTTGTCGTTCCATCGAAAACATTTGTGAAAGGGTTAAAAGAGATTTGTGAAGAAAACGATATTTTATTCATTGCAGATGAAATTCAAACTGGATTTGCTAGAACAGGAAAATGGTTTGCGATTGAGCATTTTGATGTTACTCCAGACTTAATGACAATGTCTAAATCGATTGCAGCAGGTATGCCGTTGAGTGCCGTTACGGGACGTGCTGAGGTTATGGATGCTTCCGATCCAGGGCAATTAGGTGGAACTTTTGGTGGCAGCCCAATTGCATGTCAAGCAGGCTTAGCGGTTATTGATGTGATTAAAGAAGAACAGCTAGTCGATCGTGCGAACGCCATCGGGAAACGAATAAATGATTTCTTACAAGAACTTAAAGAAACAAATCCATTCGTTGGGGATGTGCGCGGTTTAGGTGCAATGCAGGCGATTGAGCTTGTTAAAGATAAAAATACGAAAGAGCCAGCAAAAGAAGAGGTAGCACAAATTGTAGCGCAATGTAACAAAAACGGACTAATTGCCTTAAGTGCAGGTATTTACAGCAATGTTCTACGCTTCCTACCTCCGCTTGTCATTCAAGATGATGAACTGGAAGCTGGACTGAACATTTTGAAAAATGCTATTGAAAAAGTTTCGAAAAAATAATACCAGGAGGCGATTTGATGAAAAAAAATCACGAGAAATTTGACAAAGTACTTTCGCAGTTTGATATTTTAGCTCTTGCTTTCGGAGCGATGATTGGCTGGGGATGGGTTGTCCTATCTGGCTCTTGGGTGTCGACAGCGGGCACCCTTGGCGCAATCGTTGCCTTTATGTTAGGCGGTATAGCAGTTGTATTTATTGGCCTTGTGTACTCAGAATTAACGACTGCTATGCCAAAAGTTGGCGGTGAGCATGTTTTTGTTGAACGGGCAATGGGCGAGAAATGGGCTTTTGTCGCCTCTTGGTCAATTGCACTTGGATATATTTCGGTTGTTGCCTTTGAGGCAGTTGCTTTGCCTACGGTTGTTGAGTATTTATTCCCAGATTACAAAGTTGGTTTTATGTGGACAGTTGCTGGTTATGATGTGTACTTTTCTTGGATGGCATTAGGCGTTGTAGGCGCTATCATTTTAACACTTTTAAATATGTTTGGTATCAAAACCGCTGCAACCTTCCAATTTATTGTTACTGTTTTACTAGTACTTGTTGGTCTTTCGATTTTATCTGGCTCTGTCGTTACAGAGGCGCCTTCTGATCCAGCTCCACTTTTTAAAGATGGCTGGAGCGGCATTTTAATGGTTTTAATTATGACGCCGTTTATGTTTGTCGGTTTTGACGTGATTCCGCAAGCTGCAGAAGAGATTGATTTGCCGCATAGAAAAATTGGCAAAGTTCTTATACTTTCCGTTATCATGGCGGTCGTTTGGTATATTGGTATGATTTTTGCTGTCGGACAATCGTTAGGTGCACAGCAGCTTGAAGAATCGTCTTTAGCAACAGCTGATGCAATGGGAGCTATTTTTAACAGTTCATTTGCAAGTAAAATTCTGATAATTGCCGGAATTGGTGGAATTCTGACTAGTTGGAACTCATTTTTAATTGGAGGAAGCCGTGTTCTTTATGTTATGTCAAATTCAGGAATGCTGCCAGCTTGGCTTGGTAAATTACATCCGAAATATAAAACTCCAGCAAACGCTATTCTTTTTATCGGTTTCTTGTCGATGATTGCTCCATTGTTCGGTAGATCAATGCTCGTATGGCTAGTAGATGCCGGGGGCTTAAGTATTGTTATTACGTATGCATTAGTAGCGGTTGCCTTCCTCGTGTTGCGCAAAAAAGAACCAAATATGGAGCGGCCATTTAGAGCAGGAAAAGGTACAACGATCGGCTGGTTAGCTATTTTGCTAAGCATTGGATTAGCTATTTTATACTTGCCTGGAATGCCTTCTGCACTTGTCTGGCCATATGAATGGATTATTTTTGGTGGATGGTGGATTCTTGGAGCTTTCTTCTTGCTAAAGTTTGCAAAAAATCATTCTTTAAGTACTACTCAATACCTAGAACAACAAGCAGCAGATGAATAGGGAGGAGAACTAGTTGAGTGAGCAATTTTTGAATTATATAAACGGCGAATGGATTCAAGCTAAAAGCGGTGAAGTGATCGAAAGCATCAATCCAGCGAATTGGGATGAGGTTGTTGGCGTGATTCAACATTCCAATCAGGAGGATGTTGATTTAGCAGTTCAAGCTGCAAAATCCGCCTTTATAAATTGGTCAAAAATGTCTGCAGTCAATCGCGGCTTATTTTTAGAAAAGGCTGCAGCGCTATTAGAACAAAGAGCAGATGAAATCGCAGAAATCGCAACAAAAGAAATGGGAAAAGTGCTTGCAGAAATGAAAGGGGAAGTATTAAGAGGTGTAGCTATTCTTCGCTATTATGCCCAAGAAGGAATGCGCACAAACGGAGAGGTGCTTCCATCAGCGAGTGACGAAAAGTTTCTATTTACAAAACGAGTTCCTCTTGGAGTAGTAGGGGTCATTACTCCATGGAATTTCCCAGTTGCCATTCCGATATGGAAAATGGCTCCAGCTTTAGTTTATGGAAATACCGTTGTATTCAAACCGGCAGCTGAGACAGGGGTCACGGCGGCCAAAATCGTCGAAATCTTTGCGGAGGCTGGCCTTCCTCAAGGTGTATTAAACTTAGTCAATGGAGATGGTGCTGTGGCAGGAAATGCGCTAGTTGAACACGAAGATGTACATGCGATTACCTTTACAGGTTCAAATGCTGTTGGGAGACAAATTGCGGCAAAAGCAGCATTAAAAGGGAAAAAATATCAATTAGAGCTCGGTGGAAAAAATCCAGCTATTGTTCTAGAGGATGCTGATCTCGAGCTAGCTGCCAATTTAACAGTAGCCGGTGCCATGAAACAAACAGGTCAAAGATGTACAGCAACAAGCAGAGTGTATGTTCATGAACAAGTGTACGACACGTTTAAAGAGCTTCTTCTTGAAAAAGTTCGTTCTTTAAAAATCGGAAATGGTTTGGATCCAAATGCGCAAATGGGACCTGTCGCTTCTAAAAAGCAGTTTGATACAGTCATCGGTTATATTGAAAAAGGAAAGGAAGAAGGTGCTTCCTTGCTAGTTGGCGGTGGAGTGTCAAAAGATCAAGGGTTAGAGAAAGGATATTTTATTGAACCAACCATTTTTGAAAATGTAGCGCATGATATGACAATCGCTCGTGAAGAAATTTTTGGTCCTGTCCTTTGTTTAATTAAGGTTAAAAATTACGAGGAAGCTATTGAAAAAGCAAATGACACCGTTTACGGATTGAGTGCATCCCTATTTACAAACAATCTTGGAAGAACATTCCAATTTGTTGATGATATCGAAGCAGGGCTCATCCAAATTAATGGTGAAACAGGCGGTGCAGAACCACAAGCTCCGTTTGGCGGAATGAAAGAATCAAGCTCAAACTCTAGAGAACAAGGTCAGGCAGCAAAGGAATTCTTTACTACGATTAAAACCGTTACGGTTTTGCCAGTCCATTAAAGCTTCAACGCTCCCCTTCCTAAAGATTGGGAGGGGGTGCGACCATTTTGCAAACATATCATTAGGTTTAAAAAAATAATTTATGACGAAACCCCTCATTAGAATCATGTTTTTATATGAATGAATTTCATAATTCTTAGCCCTTGTCCTCCAACGAGTTCAAGAAATTAAAAAAGAAGCACCTCCCCAAATCTTGTATAATGGTCATAGACA